>CAMYYV010000006.1 GCA_947303625.1 uncultured Bacteroidales bacterium
TAGATATGATTTTGCTTACTTTTGCCAATGAAAACCAAACGCTAATGAAAAAGACACTTTTAATCATCGTTGCATCATTCCTTTTTGGAGGATTCTTTGCATCTTGCACTGCCAACAGAGGTTTTGTCTCCTCCTTGACTCGTGCCGACATTAGACAAGTGCAACAATTTGAACCGTTGAGTTATGTCGGCATTATCGAGAAGGGTAACGATGTCACCTACAGTGATTCACTTACAAAAGTAGCCAAAACGCTATTTGAAAAAGAGTTGGCGAGGAGCAGAACTTTGCCCGTTAAAGGTAACATCGTTATTGAAGACAGCATCGTTAACAATAGGGTTCAGTATGAAATCTACATGTTGATGAACTATCTTGAAAACAACGTCAAGGTAAAGGACATCCCGATTCCGCCAGTCATCGATTCTATCCTTGAGGCTCGGAACGAGCGCTTCGGCTTGTTGGCTTATAACTGGGGCTTCACCCGAACAGGGGGCAATTATGCCGGACAAATCGGCAAAGGTGTACTTATCGGGGTGCTTACTATGGGAACCATGTACACCGTACCTTATAAAGACATGAGCAAATGCGGCCTCATCATCGTCGACAGCAAATACAACAACCTGGCATACGTGGCCACGGCGAACCGCGAGAGCAATCCGCTGAAAGCCGAGACATACCAAAAGCAAATGGAGGACTTACTGAAGAAATATAAAAAATGAAAGCAACAAGAATTTACACCCTGCTTGCGCTGATGATGGTTTTTGCCGCAGGCTGCACGAAAACCGATGAGCCGAACAATGGCGGCAACAACAACGGGGGAGATAACGGAGGAGGTAATAATGGAGGTGACACTACGATGGTTATGGAGTGTGTCGACCTCGGGCTGCCAAGCGGCACATTATGGGCTACCTGCAATGTGGGGGCAGACACGCCTGAAGGCTATGGGGATTATTATGCTTGGGCCGAAACCAGCCCAAAAGACCACTATTATTGGAATACTTACCGATATTGCAAGGGGCTGATAGGAACCTTAACCAAATACTGCAACGTGGCGACCTTCGGCTACAACGGCTTCACCGATGACCTGACTGTGTTACAGCCTGATGATGACGCTGCCACCGTAAACTGGGGAAACGACTGGCGTACGCCCGATTTGGAGCAATGGGAGGAGCTGATCAACAACACGACCTACGAATGGGTGAAACAAAACGAGGTGTGGGGATTGGCCTTCCATGGGAATGGACAGAGCCTCTTTCTGCCCGCCGGTGGCTATTTCGACATACGCGGTCTTACTGAACCTGGGGAATGCGGCTATTATTGGTCGAATTCGCTTTGTGCTGACGACCCGGTCTATGCGAATTATTTCATCGTCAACACGAATGGCGCCTTTACCAGCGACTTTTATAGACGCTGTTGTGGTTTTTCTGTCCGTGCGGTGCGTTCCGCAAAGTAAACACTGCCCAAAGCTATAATTCAGACAAGACGAAACGAGTGTTTCTGCTGATAACGCAAGGCTTGATCAAAAGCGATTTGCGGTTGGTGCTGGTTGAATGACGGTCGGGTTGACGACCAAAGCCACTTCCTTATTTCAAGAAAAACAACCCCGGCGTAATGTCCAGCCAACGGAGCACCGTCTCGCCCCAGACGAGGATGAGTACCCAGGAGATAGTCATCATGGTGATGCCGAACTTGAAGGCATCGGTTTGGCTATACTGGTTGGTGTTGTACAACAATGCCGCAGGTTTGCTGTTGAAGGGTAGCACATAACAGTGCTCGATAAGCATGGCCACGGGAAGAGCAAGACTCATGGTCGGGAAACCGAAACGTGCCTCCACACCCAAGGCGATGGGTACAAAGACCATGGTGCGAATGTTTTTGCTCTGAAAGACCAAGCCTGAATACATCATCAAGAAGGTGAGAATGACATACAACACCCAGAAAGGCGTATTGGCGGTGATGCCCATCGAGTCGAATGCTGCGTTGACCATGGTATTGGGCAAGTCGGTGGCGTTGAGGCCCGAACCCAATGTGTAGGCACCTGCTGAGAACAGCATCAGATGCCATGGGATATCGACGTCGTTCCATTTCACAACACCAATGCCAGGCAGCAAGGCGATGACAGCACCTAGCAGGGCAACGATGGTCTCATCTATATTGTGGAACGTGCCTTTAGTGACCCACAAAAACAGCACCAAAACGAAGATGCCGACGGCCTTGTATTCCTCGGCTTTCATCTTGCCCATGCCCTTGAGCTCTTCCTTCAGGCGTTCCAAGCCGCCGTCAATCTGAGGCACTTGCTCTTCCTTCTTCATGGGGAAAAAGACATACATGCCCAACAACAAGCCGATGACGAGGATGATAAGGCTCATCGGACCACAAGCCACAAGCCAGTCAGCGTAACCGAAGTCGCAGCTGCCTACAAACCCCGCAATCAACGAGATAGCCAGCAGGTGGGCGCCACTACCTGTATAGAACGCATTGGCACCAATATTCACCTGGAAGAGGTTCTGGATGACGAGGTTGCGTCCGAAGTTGTTGCGGTTACCATTGGAAGCACCATAGATGGCACAGACGGTCATGAAAATGGGCAGCATAATGGTAGCCTTCACCGTAGTGGCCGAGATGAACAGCGACAAAACTAAGTTGATAATCAAAAAACTCCAGAGCATACCCTTGGCACTCTTGCCGAACTTGATGACGAAGGCCAAGGCAAGGCGTTTGGCAAACTGCGTCTTGACGAGCATACTGGCCAAGACAAAAGAAAGGATGTTCAGCCACATCACGGGGTGACCGAGTTGGGCTAAGGCTTCCTTCTGAGAAGTGACGTTACAGATCACCACACCAAAGATGATGAGTAGCGAAGTCAGGTAGTTGGGTATGGCTTCCGTCATCCAGAGGATAAGACCCGCGACAAATATGGCAAGCATGGCATAGTTGGTTCGGATAAACTCCTCGAAACCTATTTCGTTGCAGCGTTTCAAGGCCTTCTCGGTCAACATCTCGGTATTCAGGTTATCTATGAAGCCGATATGGCAGCACCAATAAATCACGATGAACGCGATAATGGCCAAAGGTGCGCCAAGGCGTGCCATCCATTGCTCAAAGGACGATTTCTGCATCTTGGGCAGTTTCTCGATCCTGTAGTTATTCATGTCCAGCGGGTCGAATGCCATGGTAGTGTGTTTTTTCGACCCTGACCTTGAACCCTGACCCAGACCTAGTAACAGGTCAGGGTCAGTGGTCAGGGTCAGCAGTCAGTCAGTTATTTCCAGTTTTTAAAAGGATTCTTCATCAACATGGAGTTGAAGTATTTGGGGTCGCCGGTGACCTCTTCACCAAGCCAGGCTGGCCTATCGAAAGGTTCGTTCTCGTCGGCCAGTTCGACTTCAGCCACAATGAGGCCTTCGTTGTCGCCATAGAACTCGTCGACCTCCCAGGTGTGCTTGCCGTCGGTGTTCTTGACGAGATAGCGGGTCTTGTCGATGACACCAGGCTCGCAGATTTCAAGGAGTTGTTGCACCTCCTCGACGGGGATCTCCTTCTCCCACTCGAAGCGGGCGGCGCCAGAGGCGTTGCCGATGCCCTTGATGGTGATGAAGCCCTTGTCGCCCTTCACACGCACGCGGACGGTGCGCTCGGGCACGCTGCTGAGGTAGCCTTGGGTGATGCGCGTGGCCTTGAAAGCCTCGGCCTTGAAGTCACCCTTTACCAAAAACTTTTTTTCAATCTCTTGTGCCATAGTCGTTTATTCGTTTGCAAGCGGTTTGTCGGACATGCCGATGACGCGCTTGATAGCTTGTAGATAGTTGATGTTTTCGACACCCTCGAGACCTACGTCCTTGATGGTCTTCTTGATGTCTTCAATCTCAGTCGACTCAGAGTTGATGGTCACCACCTTGGCGCCGTTGATGAGCACTTCGCCGAACTCGCAGATGGTGTCGTTGACCATATAGCCGAAGCGGCGTTTGTGGACGCGCACGGCAGCCAGGTCGGGGTTGGCCTTCACCATGGCGATGAACTCATCGTAGGTATAGGTGTCTTTAGTCAGTTTGGGCATCTCGACCATGAAAGCGGGAAACACTTCCTTCTCAAGCACTTCGCGGCTGATGGGGAACTCGCCCTTCATCAGGGGATTCCATTGCTCGAGGCCATCGACGTTCTGCACGAAGGTCTTGATGTCCATCTTGCCGTCACGGATTTTGGTGTTGTTGATATCATTTTTGCGCGAGATGATGTAAATCTCATCGCTAAGACGCTCCCATACCTTCTCCGGGACGGGGACTGAGAGGCGGGCCATCCGTTTGTGGGCCTCGCAGAAGCATTGTCCGAACGAACGGAACTCAAATCTCGGCTTTGACACTTCGCCGATTTTCATTTCTTCTTTTGCCATTATAGGAGATTTAAAGATTTAAAATTCAAAGTTTTAAAAATTTGGGCCTTCGACGAACTCAAGCACCCTCGCCTATCATAAAAACAAAGGTCCCTGAGCCTGTCGAAGGGCCGATTTAAAAAGTATTTACCTTATTCCTGCGGAATATCCTCGCCTGTGGCGGGATTGGCTTCGCCCGGGGTCGGGTCGGCCAGCTTCCAGTCGCCGCCATCGGGCGTGCGGGCATACGACTGTGGAGCCACATTGGAGATGGTGGCACCCCATTCGCCGCTGCCTCTCGTGAACTCGTCTCTCACCGTGCCGTCAGGCATGAAGAGGGTGAGGCGGACGGTCTTCTTGGCCGAGAAACCGCTGTTGAAGAACAGGTTTTCAGGTTGCTCCGGGTGGTCGGCAAGCACGTCGGCGCTATAGAGCAGCACATAACCGCCAGCGGGAATCACGACGGTGGCGTCGGCTGTCCAGGTGGCACCGGCAACATAGTCATCCTTCATGATGTACATGCCTTCCATCGAAAGGTCAAGGTTACCCTTGTTATAGAACTCGATGAACTTGGTGTCGCCATTCAGCTCGTTGATGATGAGGTTGCTGTAGTCGGGTTCGTCCGGAGTCGGGGGCTCGGGCGTGACACCGCCTTCGAGACCAAGGACGATGTTTTCGCCATCCACATTGGCAGCACCTGGGGTGGCATCGGCATAATACCAGTTGCCATCGGCATTGCGGCTGTAGGAGGCAGGAGCCTGGTTGCCGGCATAGCCGTAGGCCTCACCGTTAAGACCAATTTCAACCAAATTGAAATCATCGATGTTCTCGCCAGCAGGCGTGAGGAGTTGGATACGGACGTTCTTCTTGGCGGAGAGACCGCTATGGAAGATCAGCGTCTCAGGGACATCGGGGTGATCGAGAGCGACGTCCTCACTGTAGAGCAGCAGATAGGCACCCGGCTCAACGGTCACCGTGTTGTCGCCAATCCAGTTCTGGGCATCATCCTTATTGATGTAAACGCCATTCAAATTGATGGCTTCAGCACCGGTGTTGTAGATTTCGATGAACTTGTCGTTGCCGTTGAGCTCGTTGAGACGGAGAACACTGTAGTCGACGGCAACAGCGCCCACTTCATATTCCATGGCA
Source organism: uncultured Bacteroidales bacterium (assembly GCA_947303625.1). Lineage (GTDB taxonomy): Bacteria > Bacteroidota > Bacteroidia > Bacteroidales > F082 > Limimorpha. The sequence goes on from CAMYYV010000006.1 coordinate 5,516, forward strand.
GGCGAAACAGCCGTGAACTCACCGTTCATGGCTTGTACATAGAAACTCACTTTGGTTCCATCGGGCTGGGCAGGGATGACAGCGGTATAGACGTCTTCCAAAGCCGTCATGGCCAGTTCCGTGTTCTCGTCATTGATGGTATACACCAACTTGGCGGTGAAATCCTTGAAGCAAGTGATGGTGGCCGACACCGTCACGTCGGAATACTCGGTGACAGCGGTGGGAGTATAGCTAACATTCGAGATATTGATGCCTGCATATTGCTTGTCCTTGACACAGGAGGCCATCATAACGATAAGGGCTAATGCCGCAAACATTATCTTTTTCATATTATTCTCAATTTTAAAGGGTTAGACATTGTTATGAATTAGAAAGCAACCTGGAAACGGGCCAGCAACATGTGGTAGTTGACACCAGCTTCGCCATCGGCAGCCGCGACCTTGGTGAAGTCCTTGGTGGCGTTGCCCTCGGCGTCGAGGCCGCAATAAAGTTTGCCCTTGCCGTTGGCGTAACGGTCGTTGTTGACATACTGGTAGTTGAGGGCGATCTTCACGTTCTTGGTGAAGTAGAAGTTGAGGGCTGCGCCATAAAGCTCGGCAGAGCCGCCATAGATGGCTTGCTCGCCACGGCCTTCATAGTCGTTCATGTCGAGGAACTCATACTTGAGAGCGAGTTCGATGTCGCCCCAGTTACGGCCATTACGCACACGGTTGAACTTGGCGCCGTCGGAGTCGTAGCTCTGCTTGCCACCGAGGAGGAGGTAACCGCCTTCGACATACCAACCTTGGAAGTGATAAGGCTTGTCGAGGACGACCTTTTCAGGATCCATGTAGGTCCAATCCGACATCCAAGCGCCTTCGAGACGCAAACCGTTGACGTGGCCTGCGAGTTCGGCGGTGGCGATCAGGTTGTGGTCGGTGTTCTTGATGTCATCAGTGTCGATGTATTTCTTACGGCTGATGTTGGTGGCGTTACGGCAGCTGAAGCGAGTGCCGTTGTAGACGCCCGTTTCATCAGAGGTCTTGGGCTGGTCGTACATGACAGCACCACCCACGTGGATGCCATAGTCAGGCTCGTTGATGGGACGCACCACGACTTTACCGACATAGGAGAGACCCTCGTCCATGCCATAATCCTTGTTGTTGGCTTCCACATAGTCGCGAGTCTCCTGACCTTCAATCTCCTGGAAGAGGATGCTGGCACCAGCGAAGACGTACTTGTTGGCATACTTACCGAAGACACCGAGGTGACGGCTGGGGGCAAAGGCGTTGACCACCATCGGGCGCTCCATGAACTCGAGGTAACGCGAAGAGGTGTTGCGCGACAGCGAGAAGTCGGGTTTCTGGCTACCGACGCTGAATTGGAAGTTCTTCAATCCGTTGTAGCGGACGATAGCGTCCTTCAGTTCGAAAGAGCCATTGGCCAACTCCATGTCGACCTCACCATACCAATCGGGGGTGATTTGCGTCTTCACGGCGAAACGGGCGCGGCGCACGCTGGCACCATCACCAATCGGATCGGCCCACTCCTGAGCACCGAAATAGTGGCCGAAATCGACCTGAACTCTGGAGTCGAACCAGAGTTTGTAGTCTTTGTCTTTGGATTCAAACACCATGATGCCATCACGGCTCGAAGCCGAGACCGCCTTGACATCAACTGTGTTGCCATACTGGTCGACGGCTTTCGCCTTTTCTTCAGTCTGTGCGAAGGCCATGGAACCCAACACGAGGGCGGCCAACATTAAAACAGTCTTTTTCATAGTAATTAGATTTAGTGAATAATAATTTGGTTGTTACGTTTTGTTTGCTGTTTTCAAGGGCAAAGTTAGAAAAAATGTGAATTGCAAGAAAAAAAGTGGATTATTTCGCCATTTTCGGAACCATACGATAATAATAGACATCAGATAGGCAAACATCAAATTAAATCCCTATTTTTGCACCCAAATAAGGAGGACTAGAATATGAGAATCGCAGTGGTAGGAGCCACCGGATTGGTCGGCTCGAAGATGCTTCAAGTGCTTGACGAACAGAAGGTTCGTATTGACGAACTGATTGTGGCCGCCTCAGAGCGCTCCATAGGTAAGGATATCACTTTCAACGGCAAAAACTATAAAGTAGTCAGCGTTGACGATGCCATCGCTGCACACCCTGACATCGCCATCTTCTCGGCGGGAGCCTCGGCATCGCGGCAATATGCGCCAAGGTTTGCCGCACAGGGCACCTTCGTCGTCGACAACAGCTCGGCCTGGCGCATGGAGAAAGACGTGCCATTGGTCGTCCCCGAAATCAACGCCGACACCATCACGCCCGACACCCACATCATCGCCAACCCCAACTGCTCCACCATCCAGATGGTGATGGCCCTGGCGCCGATCCACAAGGCTTACGGCATCAAACGACTGGTTATCAGCACTTACCAGAGCGTAACTGGCAGCGGAATAAAAGGCGCCTATCAGCTCAACAGAGAAGAAGACGCCAGGCGCTCAGCCTATAGCAGTATGCCAGGCGCAGGTGCATATCCCAGTGGCACCTATCAATTCCCCCCTGCCTATCCTCATCAAATCTACTACAACGTCATCCCACAGGCCGGCGACTTCAGCGATAACGGCTACACCACCGAGGAAGAGAAACTAGTGAACGAGACACGTAAGATTTTACGCGACGACAGCATCGCCATCACTGCCACAGCCACACGCGTACCCGTCACGGGTGGCCACAGCGAAGCCGTCAACGTGGAAACGATCCGTCCTTTCGAGATCGACGATGTCCGCAAGCTATTGGAAGCCATGCCTGGCGTCGTCGTGCAAGACGACCCTGCCAACAGCGACTACCCCATGCCCCTCTATGCCTTCGACAAAGACGAGGTCTTCGTGGGCCGTATTCGCCGCGACTTCAGTGTCGCCAACGGCTTGAACCTCTGGGTCGTGAGCGACAACATCCGCAAAGGCGCCGCCACCAACGCTGTTCAGATTGCCAAATACTTAATAGAAACGAAACTAGTATAATTAGGAATTCGGAATGCTGAATGCTGAATGGCCTACCGGCGTTTTATTCCGCATTCATCATTCCGCATTCATCATTCATAGATGAAAGTCTTTAGAAACATCATAGAAGCCCGAAATATCTCCAATGCCGTGGTCACCATCGGCACCTTCGATGGTGTGCACCTTGGCCACCAAGCCATCTTCAACAAGATGAAAGAACTGGCGCAAAAAATTGGAGGTCAAACCGTTGTAATTACCTTTCACCCCCACCCACGGCAGGTACTCAACATTGACAGCTCCAACATGCGTTTCCTCTGCACCCCTGAAGAGAAGCTACAGAAAATCGAGAAGTTCGGCATCGACAACGTAGTCATCATCCCGTTCACCAAAGAATTCTCGCGCACGCCCTCCGAAGTGTTCATCAAAGACTACATCATCGACAACATCAAGCCCGCCTATATCGTGGTCGGCTATGACCATCACTTCGGCAAAAACCGCATGGGAGACTTCGACCTGCTCAACGACCTGATGAAACAATACGGCTTCAAGGTGGAACGCGTGGCCGCACAAGACATCGACAACATTGCCGTCAGCTCGACGAAGATACGCAATGCCTTGGCTGTGGGCAACGTGAAAGGCGCCAACCGTCTGTTAGGCTACACCTATGCCATCACCGCCGAAGTCGTAGTGGGCAACAAGATAGGACGCACCTTGGGCTTCCCTACCGCAAACCTCGAGCTGCCTCGCGAGTACATGCTCATCGGCAACCGTGGCGTGTATGCCTGCTTGGTCGACTATGAGGGTCAGACCTATAAAGCCATGGCCAACATTGGGCACCGCCCCACCATCGGCGACCGCAGCGAGGACAACCCTCTCATCGAAGTCAACCTTTTCGATTTCGACGGCGACCTCTACAGCAAGCAGATCCATGTGCGCTTCATCGACCGCATCCGCGACGAGGAGAAGTTCGACAGTTTAGAGGCGCTGAAGACCCAGTTAGAATTAGATAAAACGGAGGTTTTAAAACGATTAATGGACCCTGACCAATGACCCAGACCCAGACCAGCATTAGCCCAGGTTGAGGCTGGTCAGGGGCAGGGTTCATGGTCATGTTAAAAAATATGAAAATCCTGCTATTGGCCATCGGCAAAACAGACGAGGACTACCTCATCACCGGCATCAAGAAATATGTGGGCCGTATCGGGCATTATGCCTCGTTCGAGATGAAGGAGATCCCCGACCCGCGCAATCGCAAGACACTCAGCGAAGACCAACAAAAGAAGGCCGAGAGCTTCCTGTTGCTGCAACAGCTGCAACCTGGCGACCAAGTCGTGCTGTTGGATGAAAACGGCAAGCAGTTCTCTTCTGTGGAGTTCGCCGAAAGCCTCGAGAAGCAGATGGCCTCGGGCGCCAAGCGGCTAGTATTCATCATCGGAGGACCCTACGGCTTTGCGCAGGAGGTGTACGACCGTGCCAATGCCAAGATGTCGCTCTCGCCCATGACCTTCAGCCACCAGATGGTACGGCTTATCTTCGTCGAACAACTCTACCGGGCCTTCACGATATTGAAGGGAGAGCCTTATCACCACCAATAATATTTCAACCCTAATATCGTTATTATGTCACAAAACACACAAAACCTCATTGGTAAGGCTGGAGGCACGCAACCGCTTGCCGCCGGGAAGCAGCCGGTTGGCGTGCTTCCCCACAAACACCAAATAGAGTTTTGCTAGTTTTGCTGGTTTTGTGATAAAAGGAGAAACTATGAAAGCATTAAAAATCGTCCTTTTCATAAGCGTGGCACTTTGTTTCGCCACTTCGTGCAAGAAAGACGTCGACCTGACGCTCATGCAGAAGACCGTCCTCGAGGATGTCGACTTCCGTTACCTTGCCGTCTACGACGCCTGGCAGGTGACCGTGGTGGCCGACAGCGTCACCTACGTGGAACTGGAGTATTCCGCCTACTTAGAGCCTTACCTGAAGGCCAAGTTGGACGGCCTGCGACTCGAGATCGGCTTCACAGGCAACGTGCGTCCCGTCATCAACTCCGAATTCCGCGCTACGGTACATGCCAACAGCATCGATGAAATCAACGCCCACGACGCCTCTCAGCTAGTGTTCTCCGGGCACTTCACCTCCACCAGCGACTGCCTGACCATCCATTTGGAAGACGCCTCAGTGTGCACTGGATTGGACTATTCGGGCAACGAATACGCGGTGTTCGTCGAAGACGCCTCACAGTTTCTGGGATTCCATCTCAGCGGCACGATGAGCGAGGTGAAAGTGAGTGATGCCTCCACCTGCAAGGGTGACTTCGACATGAGCTCCGAACTCGCCGTCAACCTGAGCGACGCCTCGCGTCTCGTCACCTTTGGCGGAGCCGTGCCCTACGCATATATCAAACTGCAAGATGCCTGCCTGCTCAACATGGTGCAGACCGAAGTCAACAGAATGAATGTCCAACTTTGGGGCGCCTCCGAAGCTACCGTCAATGCCACACAACAATTGTCTGGCGGGCTGACCGAGGCCTCCACCCTATACTACAAAGGCCATCCGCAGCTCAACGTAGATTGTTCCGACGACTCGCAGCTTATCCCGTTTTGATTTTGGCTTGATATTTGCAAGAATTGCGGTTCGTATGCATTAACAAACCAAATTATTACTAATTTTGTCAAAAATTTGAAACAATGAAAAAAGTAGCTTTGACCTTTGTCGCTCTTGTATTCGCGACCCTCGCTTTCGCCCAGTCCACCATGCCCATCGACCCAAAGACGGAAAAAATCACCTTCCGCAAGGTCATTAACACGGTAGGCTCTCAGGACGAGGTGTTTAACCGCATCTACAGCAACTTCATGAACAGCTATTATAAGAGCCCTGCGACCATCCTGCAGCAGAATGACGGCCGCACCTTGAAAGGAAAGCACCAGTTTCAACTCGACAACGGCGACGCGGTGAAGTCGAAATGGCCATGGATCACTTATTATTTCACCATCGAGGTTCGTGAAGGCCGTGTGCGCTATACGCTCACCGACTTCATGCAGAAGACCCAATCCAACCATCCCTGCGAGGAATGGATGAACAAGGAAGACCCTCTGTATCAACCTATCTGGGATAAATACTTAGAGCAGATTGCCGCCTTCGCCGAAGACTGGGGCAAGCAGTTTGAGGAGAGCCTCGAACCAGAAAAAGTTATTGAGGAAGAGGAATGGTAAAAAATGGCTTCTCGCGAACGCATAAAAAAGGGCTTTTCGAAACTTCTCAAGGAAGAGAAGCTGAAGCTTATTGCCAACTACTTCGAGAACCCCGGCGAGGTCATCAGCCTGCTGAAGAGCTATTGGCACTCCGATTCGAAGCAGCAGCAACTCTTTGACGAGTTCAGCGAGAACACCATCACCAACTTCTTCATCCCCTACGGCATCTCGCCCAACGTGACCATCAACGGCAAGGACTACATCGTGCCTATGGTCATCGAGGAGAGCTCTGTCGTAGCCGCCGCCTCAGCTGCAGCCAAGTTTTGGGGCGACAGAGGCGGTTTCCATGCCGAAGTCATCGACGTGCGCAAGGTAGGCCAAGTGCATTTCGGATGGAACGGCGACAAAGAACAACTCTTTGCGCTGTTCCCCGAGATTGAGAAACGTCTTTTGGCCGACACCGAGGCCATGACCGAGAAGATGCGCAAGCGCGGCGGCGGCGTCCTCGCAATGCGGCTCATCAACTACAGTGACCAAATCCCCGACTACTATCAAATCCGTGTGGAGTTCGGCACCGGCGATGCCATGGGTGCCAACTTCATCAACTCTGTCTTGGAGCAGTTTGGCCATAGCCTGCAGGACTTCTTCGCCGAGCGAAAAGACCTGCCCGAAGATCTCCGCAAGGTGGAAATCATCATGACCATCTTGTCGAACAACACACCCGACTGCCGCGTGCGTGTATGGGTGGAATGCCCCGTGGAGCAGCTCGACGGCATCGATGAGCACCTCTCGGGTGCCGAATACGCCAAAAAATTCAAGAAAGCCGTCGACATCGCCCACATCGACACCGACCGCGCCACCACTCACAACAAAGGCATCTACAACGGCATTGATGCAGTGGTCCTTGCCACCGGCAATGACTTCCGTGCCGTGGAGGCGGCCGGGCACACGTATGCCTCGCGCAACGGACACTACGAGAGCCTGTCAAGCGTAAGCATTGAAGACGGCATCTTCCACTTCGAGCTAGAGGTGCCGATGGCCTTGGGCACCGTGGGCGGCCTGACGAGTTTGCACCCCTTGGCCCGGAAAACGCTGGAGCTCTTGGGCAACCCCACCGCCCCTGAGCTGATGATGATTGCCGCCACCATGGGCTTGGCCAACAACTTCTCCGCCGTGCGCTCGTTGACCACCAAGGGCATCCAAGCAGGCCACATGAAGATGCACCTTAACAACATCCTCAATCAACTCAACGCCACCGACGAAGAAAAGAAGAAGGCGCGCGAGTACTTCAAGGACAAGACGGTGTCGTATGCCGAGGTGGAGAAATTCCTGGAATCCATTAGGAAATGAACTATTACACTGCCAACGGAAAGTTCCTTTTGACGGGTGAATACCTTGTCTTGAAAGGCGCTTTAGCCTTGGCGTTGCCATTGAAATTGGGGCAATCTATGACCGTAGAGACGTTTCCTGAAACGTCTCAAAAAACAAACCATGAGACGTTTCAGGAAACGTCTCTACAATGGGATGCCTACAAACCCGATGGTCCCTGGTTTTCGGTCACCTTGAATCCTACGACCCTCGAAATCGTCAACTGTGACGACGCTGCCAAGGCTGAAAGGCTGACACAAATCCTGAAGGCTGTAAAACAACTGAATCCCACTGCCTTTGAAGACGGCTTGCATTTTGAGACCCATCTCGACTTCGACCCCGAATGGGGCCTCGGCAGCAGCTCCACCTTGATTGCCAATTTGGCGCAATGGGCGAAGGCGAATCCCTACGAACTGCTACGGCTGACCTTTGGAGGGTCAGGGTATGACATCGCCTGTGCCACGGCGGAACAACCTATCTTCTACCAAGTAATAACCGAGGTCCCTGAGCCTGCGGTCCCTGAGGCCGATCGAAGGGTCGAAGGGCCGACCCCCATGGTTGAACCCATAGATTTCAACCCATCTTTCGCCGATCACCTGTTCTTCATCTACCAGGGCCAAAAGCAAAGCTCCTCCAGGGAGGTCAAGGCGTTTTTGGAGAAGACGAATCCTATTGATTTACAAAAAGATATCACCGCCGTCTCATGGATCAGCCGTGCCGTACCGCAATGCCAAAACCTGGATGACTTCGGCCTGCTCATGCAATGCCATGAGCGCATCATCAGTCGCTGCATCGGGCAGGAACCCGTGCAGAAGTGTTTCCCCGACTTTGAAGGCACGTTGAAATCGTTGGGCGCCTGGGGTGGCGATTTCATCTTGGCCGCCACGGAATGGGATGAGAGCCAAGTGAAGGCCTACTTCAAAGGGAAAGGCCTGGAGGTGGTTTTCGGATACAAAGAGATGGTTTTGTGAAGAGATTTCGTATCTTCGCAGCCTAAAACACACTGAAAAATGGAACAGACTTGGTTGAGCGAAGCCTACAAAGGCCCCGTACCCAACGGCTTTCAAGGCCGTGTGGGCTGGGCAAGTCCATCCAACATCGCCTTGGTGAAATACTGGGGCAAGCGAGGCAAACAAATCCCTCAGAATCCTTCAATTAGCTTTACCTTATCGGAGTGTCGCTCCGAGACCTTCATCGGCTTTGAAAAAGCCGACCGTTTTGGCTTCAGATTTTTCTTCGATGGTCAAGAAAACCCTGCCTTCGGTGCGAAAATCGAGAAGTTTCTGACTGACTATCAAGCGTTTTTCCCGTTCGTCAACCAACTGAGTCTGACAGTGGAGAGCCGCAACACCTTCCCGCATTCCTCGGGCATCGCCTCTTCGGCATCCTCGATGAGTGCGTTTGTGATGGGATTGATGGAGATTGAGCGTCTTTTGGTCGGCCCTTCGACCCTTCGACGGGCTCAGGGCTCAGGGACCTTAGATTTATGCAAAGCTTCTTATTTCTCCCGTCTGGCCTCGGGTAGCGCGTCTCGTTCCGTATTCCCCAAGATGGCACTCTGGGGCGCGACGCCATATTATGAAGGCAGTTCCGATGAATATGCCATTTCGCTTGAAAACGACCTCCACCCCATATTCAAGACCTACCGCGACGCCATCTTGATCGTCAGCGGTGAGACCAAGTCCGTCTCCAGCCGTGCGGGTCATGCCTTGATGGAGGGCAACCCTTACGCCACAGCGCGTTACGCACAAGCCAAAGAGAACATCAAGAACCTGCTCGCCACCTTAAAATCGGGCGATTTGGACACCTTTATTAAGATTACCGAGTCGGAAGCCCTGCAACTCCATGCCTTGATGATGTGCTCCGAACCCTCGTTCATCTTGATGAAACCCAATACCTTGAACCTCATTAACAGGATCCAGGCATTCCGCGAGGAGACGAAGATTCCTCTCTGTTTCACCTTGGATGCCGGCCCCAATGTGCACCTGCTCTATCCCGACAGTGAGGCAGAGAAAGCGGAAGGTTTCATCAAGGAGGAATTGGTAAAATACTGTGACAAAGGTCGTTGGATTGCTGACCGCGTGGGCGACGGACCGAAAAAGCTGCTGTGATGAGAGAGCGTTACTATAGCAAAGTCATCCTCTTTGGCGAGTACTCGATGATCTTCGATGCCACAGCGTTGATGATCCCGTTGAAGAAATTCTCTGCCCAGTGGCGTTTTGCCTCACATCTGTTGGCGCAAGGCGCCGCTGCCTCCAACGCTAGCCTTCAACGCTTTGCGGATTACCTCTCGACTGAGAACGAGCTGAAAGAAATCTTCGACTTAGCACGTTTCAACCACGAGCTGTACTACAACCTATTCTTGGACTCCAACGTGCCTTCGGGCTATGGCCTAGGCAGCTCAGGGACTTTGGTGGCAGCCGTCTACGACGCCTATGCCAAGAAAAAAAGTGAAGATCTGTTGCAATTGAAGGCACTTTTCAGCAAGATGGAGAGCTTCTTCCACGGCAGCAGCTCAGGCATCGACCCTCTGCAATGCTATTTAGGCCAACCATTCAAAATCACTCCAAAGGGTGTACAGTTACTCTCGGACGACTTCCTTCAGAAAGACATCCACATCTGCCTGATCGACACCAAGATCAAGAGCAACACCAAACCTTTGGTCAACCACTTCAAGGAACAACGCAAAAACGCCACCTTCCTCAAACGCTTCCAAACAGAGTATGTGCCCCATGTTTCATACTGCATCGATGCAATGATTAACAGCAACAAAGATCTGTTTTTCAAATCGTTGAAGCAACTCACAAAAGGCCAATTGGAATTCCTTCTCCCGATGGTTACCGACAACACGATGGCCTTGTTCACAAACGAATATGACTTCAACTTCGGGGTGAAGATTTCAGGCTCGGGAGGAGGCGGCTATGTATTGGGCTTCACAGACGATGTGGAACGCGCTTCTGAACTCCTCAAAGATTTTGAGGTGATTTGGCTCTAAATTAACTACGTTGAATCTTAGATTTGCTATTTTTGCAGCCTCAATGTCGGCCCTCAAAAACATAGAATCCTGGATAGAACGAACTTTGACGAAGTTCATCGACTTCTTCTATCCGCCTTTCCGCAAGATCATGAGCCTTGAGCTGTTTCGCTATGCGGCTTGTGGCGGATTGAACCTCGTTTTGGAGTGGGTGCTGTACTATGTCTTTTACTATTATGTCTTCCACGAGCAAGTATTCGACCTTGGTTTCATTGCTTTCACGCCCCACATTGCGGCCTTCGTGTTCAAGTTTCCCATCACCTTCCTCACGGGCTTCTGGATGGCGCGCCACATCAGTTTTTCGGGCTCCACATTGAAAGGAAGAACACAGATTGTCAGGTATTTCCTTGTGACCGTCGGCAACATCCTCATCAACTACTTCGGCCTTAAACTCTTCGTCGAGGTGCTGCACATCTGGGCTCCGCTCTCCTACGTCATCATCTCCATCATCTGTGTGACGTTTAGCTATCTGACGAACAAGTTTTATTCGTTTAGGAAAGAGAAGAAGGTATCAGATTAATAAAAATCAAAAACTTCATTATACTTTGCTGGACGAAGAATGATAAACTCACCGTCTTTCCAGTCAGTTTTAGCAATTTCTTTTCGAATCTTTTCAGGGACATATTCTTGTCCAGTGCCAATACGTTTTTCTGAACCCGGCTCCACATATCTCAATTTGAGGTTATTCCGAAGCGTCCAAAGCATACTTATGTCATTAGTTTTTTTGCTTTCATAAATGCCCAAAAAGTATTTATTGTTTGGTTCAATCTCAATCGGGCCAAAGTATTCGGTCAACTCGGGAGACCAATTTGAAAATTTTTGCACAGTATTCCCTATATCCTCATCGAACCATACTTTTACCACATTATAAGTCCCCTTTGGAAGATTGTAAACCACACTACCGGGAATACCGACTATTGCTGTTGATTCATACTTTTCGTGGGTCTCGCGGTTTTCAAGAGACACGTAAATCCGATTACAATACATGCCGCCGTAGGATTTACAGATAAACAGTAGAGATGTATCTGGGTTGTGAGGAGCTTTTGTTAGTTTGATCGCTTGACAGGAGCTGACCGCCATCAAAATGCCTATAATAACTATCGTAATTGAAAGTATTTTTTTCATGGTTTTAGTTTTTTGATGTGACAAAGATACAACTTTTACCCGATTTGACTCCAGTCAAACGTCTGGGCAAACAACTCCTTGTAATGCTCCCGTAGCATCCTGTTTTCAGGTTTGATAAGCTTTGGGTCGTCGGTTAAAAGGCGGATAGCTGCTTCACGGACTTGAGGAATCAAAGCGCCATCTTTTTGCAAATCTCCAATGAGCATTTCGATCTGTCCAGATTGCCTGGTGCCGCCCGTCTCGCCTGGACCACGTAGTTCGAGGTCGACCTCCGCAATTTCAAAGCCGTCGTTGGTACTGCACATGGTCTTCATGCGGGTTTTGCCATCGGTGGTCAACTTGTGGTCAGTGACGAGGATGCAATACGACTGGTCGGCGCCACGGCCTACGCGGCCTCTTAATTGGTGAAGTTGCGACAGCCCGAAACGGTTGGCGTTCTCAATGATCATCACTGTAGCATTGGGAATGTTCACGCCCACCTCGATGACCGTCGTGGCCACCATAATTTGCGCGTTTTTGGTGATGAACCGCTGCATCTCGAAGTCCTTGTCCTCGGCAGTCAGTCGTCCATGACAGACGCAGAGCTTGTACTGCGGCTCGGGGAAGTCGTGCAGCAAGGCCTCGTAGCCCTCCTGCAAGGCAATCATATCCGTGTTTTCCGACTCCTTGATGCAGGGATAGACCACATAAATCTGCCGCCCGAGGGCAATCTGCTGCTTCATGAACATCATGATGCGGTAACGATCGTCGCTGTAGACGTGGTAGGTCTGCACGGGCTTGCGGCCAGGGGGCAACTCGTCGATTTTGGAGACATCGAGGTCGCCGTATTGCGTCATGGCCAAGGTGCGCGGGATAGGCGTGGCGGTCATTACCAAGGTATGGGGCGGAATCTCTGTTTTCTCATAGAATTTTGACCTTTGCTCCACACCGAAGCGGTGTTGTTCGTCGATGATGGCCAAGCCCAAGTTCTTAAACACCACCTTGCTCTCTATCAACGCATGGGTGCCGACCACGATTTGCATAGTACCATCGGCCAAACCCTCATAAATCTTACGCCGCTCCGCGATTTTGGTGGAACCTGTCAACAGAGCGAAGTTGATGTCCATGTCCTTCAGCTGCTCCTGAAGCGTGGCAAAATGTTGTGTTGCCAAGATTTCCGTGGGTGCCATAAGACAGGCTTGGAAGCCATTGTCCAAGGCCAGGAGCATTACCATGAGGGCGACGATGGTCTTGCCGCTACCCACATCGCCTTGCAGCAAGCGGTTCATCTGATGTCCCGAGCCCAAATCCTTCCTGATTTCCTTGATGACACGCTTTTGAGCGTTGGTCAGTGGGAACGGCAGGTGGTCACGGTAGAAGCCGTTGAAATAGTCGCCGACCACGCCAAAGACATGGCCCTTGATGGCCTGCTCGCGGTGCATCTTGTTGCGCAGCATCTTCAGCTGAAAGAAGAAATGCTCCTCGTATTTCAGTCGGCGCGTGGCCTGCTGGATCTCGATGTTGTTGGAGGGCAGGTGTATCTGATAATAAGCATAACGGCGTGGTATCAGCTGATTCTCCGCGAGGAGCGCCTTAGGCAGCATCTCGGGGATGTATTCGTAGACCTGCTGCAGGATGAGTTTCTGCAACTTGGCAATGGTACGCGTGCCGAGGCCGTGGTCTTTCATCTTCTCGGTGGTGTTGTATACACCTTGCAGTCCCTCGCCGATAAGTGGGTCTTTGGGGTCGTACTCCTCAATCTCGGGGTGGACGAAGTTGTAGTTGTGGTTGAACTCGCTGGCCTTGCCGAAAAGCACATATTTCACACCAGGTTTGAAACAGTTTTTGATCCATTTCAGTCCTCGAAACCATACCACTTCGATACTACCCGTCTCGTCGCTGAAGAGTCCGGTAGCGCGCGTGGCCCTCGGTGCCCCGATCATCTTGATGTTGGAGATGGTGCCAACAAGCTGGTAATAGACGGTATCGTCGTTGATGTAAGCCACCTTCTGGATCTGGCTGCGATCAATGTAACGGAACGGAAACTGGTTGAGCATGTCCTGATAAGTGAACACGCCCAACTCCTTTTGAAGGATCTCGGCTTTCTTCGGTCCGACACCCTTCAGATAGGCGATATTCGTTTGCAGCAGGTTCTGTTCCATGCGACAAAAATACAGAAATTACGTATATGTAGAGGACTCTGTTGATTTTCAATTTAAAACAAACTCTAAAGTACCCCCAGACACAATCTGTTGATGGGTAATTTTGTAGTCCTTAATTGGCTTGCCATTCAGCTTCACGCTCTTCACATGGATACGATCAGGCGTTTTGTTAGGCGCAGAAATCACAAAGTCTTTACCGTTTTCAAGATGCAAGGTGGCCTTGGTGAATAAAGGCGTTCCTATGACATACTCGGCGCTGCCAGCATGGAAAGGATAGAAGCCCAAGGCGGAGAAGATGTACCAAGCCGACATCTGGCCGCAGTCGTCGTTGCCAGCATAGCCACAGGGCGTGGCACGGTAGAACTCGCTCCTCACCTGCTCCACCAACTCCTGCGTTCGCTCAGGATGGCCCGCAAAATTGTAGAGATACACGGTGTGGTGGCTGGGCTCGTTGCCATGCGCATATTGACCAATGAAACCACTCGCGTTGCCGTTAACTTCGCCACTGGTGGCATTGAGGTTGAAGTTCTCGTCTAGTTTCTTCAAGAAACCTTTCTTGCCACCGAAGAGGTCGATGAGGCCTTGCGGATCTTGCGGCACAAACCACATATACTGCCAAGCGTTGCCTTCCACAAAACATGGCTGTTCGTACGACAGCGGGTCGAAGCCATCTATCCAGTTGCCGTTTTCGTCTTTTGGGCGGAAGAAACCCGTTTCCGCGTCGAAGAGGTTCCTATAGAACATGCTGCGGCGATAAAAGCGATCATAGTCTTCGGTCTTGCCGAGTTTCTTGGCTACCAAGGCCACGCAAGCATCGTCGAAAGCCTGCTCCATGGTGATGCTGACGCTCTCGTCCTGCAGGGTCTGAGGCATGTAGCCGTATTTCTCCCACACCTCGAAAGGCGAGTTGAAGTGGCTCCTCGTGCTACTCTCCACCATGGCCTGATAGGTCTCCTCCACATCAATGCCTGGAAGCACAGCGAGGATAGCATCGGCGAGCACGGGGATGGCGTGGTTGCCAATCATGCAGTAGTTGTCCTGTCCCCAGAGGTCCCAGATGGGCAGGTAGCCATAAGTCTGATGGTGCAGCACCATGTCGCGGACAAACTGCGCAGCAATGTCGGGCGCGATGAGTGTGTAGAGCGGATGGGCGGCACGGAAAGTGTCCCACAAACTGAAGGTGCTGTGATAGGTTTGTCCCTTGGGCATCTGCTTGATTTCGAAGTTGGTGTCCATATAGCGGCCGTCCGCGTCGCTCATCGCGTTGGGCTGCATCAGCACATGGTAAAGACCCGTGTAGAAGATGGTCTTTTGCTCGTCGGTGCCTTCAATGTCAATGCGGCTGAGTTCTTTTTGCCATACATCATGGGCGGCTTTCACATAGTCGTCGAAACGCCAACTCTTGGCTTCGGCTTGCATATTCTTCCTTGCACCTTCGTTATCCACAGGCGAGATGGCGACTTTGACCATCAATTCGTTGCCGTCTTTAGGATCAAAGTTCAAGACAGCACGCAGCGTGCGACCGTTCACCACATCGCTGTTACCCACATTCAAACCGCCATTCATTAAGATACGACTAACAATTGGCTTAGAGAACTCGGCGCGGAAATACACTTTACGCAGTTTAGCCCATCCGCAGACGACGCGATAGCCTTCAATAGTGTGGTCGTCAACGAGACGGATTTGAGCCTGGATAATATCGTAATAACGGCGGCCGGAGTAATACGCGTCGCCGCGATAAGTCATTCTGTCGAGATCGAGGATGACAGTCTGCGGCTGACCCTTCGGAAATGTATAGCGATGAATGCCCGTGCGCGTGGTGGCCGATAGCTCCACATTCACACCACTCTCTTGCAGCAACACCTGATAATACCCCGGCCTTGCCGATTCCTTATCGTGGCCATAGTGTTGACCAAAGTCTGCGGCCTTCAACTGCTCAGGCGTCACAGCAGAGCAAAGGGGCATGAGGCTCACGTCGATGAGGTCGGTGCAGCCCGTTCCGCTGAGGTGGGTATGGGTGAAGCCATAGATGACATCCTTGTTGTAATCATAGCCCGAGCAAGGGTCCCAGGTGACCATCTGTTCGGTCTCAGGGCTCAGCTGCACCATGCCTTGCGGCATCGTAGCACCAGGGAAAGTGCTGCCGCTGAGCGCACCCGTTTCGTCTGTCTGCGTGCCGATGAAAGGGTTGACGTATTGGGTGTAGTCGTTGGCGGTTTGGGCGTTCAGCCACAAAGGCAGGAGGAGGACTGCCAGGAAATGTAGGTGTTTCAGCATGGTTTCTTTTAAAAACTTGAACTATTGTTTCTGTTTGAGGAAATCCCTGTACCAACTTTTTTCTTTGTTGGTCAGCCCTATATACCAAGCCGTCATCTCATCGATGACGAGTTCATTGATGTCGTAGGAGACACGCAGCATGATGTCATTGGGATAAAGCTTTCGGGCCTTCGCTTCGTTTTCTTTCGTCTGCGAGAAAGTCTCGTACAGGTCTTCGGCGCCAAAAAGGTGGCACATCTCATGGGCAATGGACCCCGAACACGTCTCGCCTCCTGATTCATAAGTCGTATAAATCACCGCTCCTTCGAGATAGTACTTCTCCCTCTCGAAATCGTCCCTATAGGCTAAGGCATAGCTGGTACCTGGGGTTTTGGTGAGCACCAGTACCAAGGCATTGTCGCAGTCGGCATTGTCTTTCGCCCATTGTGCAAAATCGGCAGGGTTTTGATAGCCGATCTTCTTCATCACCTCCCATACCACATCCGCCGACTCGTTACCGCTTCCCGTTCCGGTGGCGACGTAGTAACGGATGGGGTCGGGGTGGCCGAAACTGCCATTGGTGAACGACACCGTTTTGCCATAGCGCTGAGCCTGTTTCTCAAGCCAGCTTTGGGCTTCATAGACATTCGTGATAATGGCGTCAACATCCTTTTGGGGCCATGGGCGTTCGCCTGTGAAAACGGTCAAGACATAGATGTTACCGTCCAATGCCTTGGCGCTTCCTTGATATCTGCAGTCAAGCTCTTGTACCTGAGCGCTGAGGAAGAGGGGGAGCAGGAGAAGGATTGCTAAAAAAGTATTATGCTTCATCTCTACTAATTATTTGCCGCAAAAATAAGCTTTTTGTCAATAAAAAAAGGCTAAAAACAATCAGTTTTGAAACTATATAACTGATTACTCAATTCCGCTTCTGTTTTTCTAGCACATATCTGATGATGGCGTCCAATAGTGCTTCATTGCAAGAAGAAAAGAGGCGGGTGCCATCTTGAATGGAAATCCGAGGCTCACAGTGCTCAACTAAATAACAATAATACTTATCCTCTTTATCCATAATGCCATAGACAATGTCATACTTCTGTTGAAGGGCGGCAAGGATACCGCAAACAGTGAGAGGAGACTGTACTTCGTCACGAATAAGGTCGTATGCATGACTTTCCATTGGCACCAGTGTATCTAGAATCACTTGTTCTTCTGGATTCCATTCGGCCAATGAAACAATCTCATCATACTGTTCCTTAGTAATTTCATTATCCAGGCCCAAGTAACATTCATACGGAAGAGAGAAAACGGTCCCCTCTTTATGATGATTCATATAATCATGGAATGTATGAGGGGTGAGTTTAACACCATCTCGTTCTTCCAAAATATCAAGGAGTTTTTGGGTATCATGGACAATCAACGGACATCCTGAATCATAAAGGGCCACGGCAATCTCAACGCCGATATCCACGTATGCCGAATAGCTGATACCGAAAGTGATTAGCCAATTTCCAGGTGTATAGTAGTCCGTGGCATGGACATTCATTCGGGATAGTCCAAGTTCTCCATAATGGTCATAGGCCATTTTATTAAATTCCTCGACACTGTCAAAATCGGTTTCGTCCGTAATCTCGCCATGATTTCCCATCTGATATCGCCGATAGAACTTCACATCCGACATTTTGAGCATTTCTTCTTGCCTGTTCTTTCTCTTTCCCAACTCCTTTGGCTCAGAACGACACAAATATGCATAGTAATCCTCGTATGCCAGATAGGCCACTTTGAAATATTTGGCATACAGGCGGATGTTCATGTCTCGAAGAGGTGGACGATAAAACGAAGGTAATTCGCTAACCGGTTGACCTTCCCAAATCATCCTATATAATTTCTCGTTTGCTGCACACTCCTTGAGCACTTGAATCGCTCGCTCCAGATTGCGTGGCACCTGCCGCTGCCATGGGACAATCCAGTTCAGGTCTTTTCGGGCAATACGGCCAGTACGCTGGCGTTTTGGAAGGTTTTCTCCCACATATCGATTGTAGTCATCAGGTTCTTGGACAATATTTGTCACGCGTTCTTGTAGAAAAAGAAGAAGCGGTTCCAGATACCAGTCCACAGGACCAATGCCATGTTGGTCCCATTTCACATCATCGTGAATGATACACCAATGATGGTCGTTGTCAGTGATGTGGAGGTAGGTATGGCCATTGTACTGGCTGACAGAAAGGAAATACCAATAAGAATCCATCGGGAATTCAGATTTCCAGTACTCTAAATACTCCTCACGAGTGTTGACTCCTTCGCCCCATTCTTTAACTTCCTTAAAACTGGCCCAATCCGAGGGTTTCCCGCGCGGCACTTCAATCCAAAGTCCGTGCCGATAGTCATCTCCAATAGGGGCAAAGACATTTAAAAGGTCTTTTATTTGAATAAGCAAATCTCGGCTGCGACCGTCTACTGCAAAACGGTTTTCGTGACCACTACCTGCAAGCCGCCTCATCAAGGGCTGGGATAATTGTTTCGTTTTCATTAGGGCATAGCGTTTTTTTGTGTTTTTCTATTACAGCATCCCACGATATAACGAAGGGTTGTTTTTCTTTCGCAACAGGAGACACAACCGGACATTGTCTTCATATTGACCTCGCATGAGGAAATATCCGTCAGCGTTGGGCTCCGTTTCAATAGTGCCACGAGAGGTTATGGTTTCGCGCCAGAGAACAGGCGCATGGCTCTTGATGGTTGTGAGATATACAGACTCAAACTTTTCGTCCAACAAATCTTCGTTGGTTTTCTTTTTGTTGTTTTTCTGAGGCTTTTGTATCCATTCCAGGATTGTTGATGCACCATCTGACTTCATGCGTTCCTCGATGAAAGCTTTAATTTCTATGTACTTATTGAGGTCAGAGATATAATAAAACTCCAAAATATCAAAAGTATGCTTGGCTGTCGGGATGTTTAGGCATTGCCTTTCTGGCAGACAACCATGAATATTTACCTCATCAACCAAGGCTTTCAAGATATCAATAGTTGAGATTTCCAGCATATCGACTTGTTCCAAGATGCTTTCACGCTGGTCGGCATATTCCGGACGAAGGTTGTCGTCAATATAATCCTTGACAGCTTTAGGCTGCATATTACCAAACTCGAAACGATAGCGAATACGACCCGGACGACCAAGCAAATTGTCATTGAGCGTCAACTGGTTGGTGGTCAAGATATAAAGCTTTCGGGTCTGATTGTAGACACCATCTATCAATCGAAGCAACACATCGTCATCCTCACCTTTCTTAAAGGTCTTTTCTGCCTCATCGATGAAAACGATGCACTCAAAACAAAGCGACTGGAGGAAGTTAACCAATCCCTCATACGGACATTGCACGATCACAACGGGCAATCCAAGCGCATTACAGAGCAGTTTTGCCGAGAGCGTTTTGCCTGTACCTTTAAGACCGTTGAAGATGATACCAAGATTCTTCTCGCCTCCAACAAATACGTCCGACTCCCATGTTTTCTTTATAGTCTTCAACATTTCTTCGCATCCCAGTTCGTAAATCTTGAAATTGAATTCAAATACGTCACCTATCTTTTGCAGCCCCAATCTGGCATCCATTGGATTTGGCGATTTAACTAAGTTAAATACTCCTTTTCCAGGAGTCTTCAGCAGGACGGTATCACCGCTAATTGGAAAATAGATACCGCCTTCGTTCACCCATTTCTGGCGGGTGAGTTCCATGTCATTGCTTTCAATTTTGTCCATATTGTTCGTGTTTTATTGTATTATTTAATTTCCGTTCTGATTTGAAATTACTTTCTTTATAAGATACAATATTCGCCGTCTAGCACTCTTATATGTCTCTGTCTCTTTCAATATCTTTATAGCTTGATGATACATTTTGCGAGAAATTGGTAAAAAATCTGAGAACATACCGCCGTTGTCTACTGCCATTGGAAACACTGAGGTGTACACCTTGTCTGTTTCCAGAATATACCATCGCACCTTATAAATTCCGCGATAGCCTTCCCTATCCTCTATAACATCAAGGACTTCGAGAAGGATGGGGGCGAATTTGCGATTCTTTCGCCATTGAAAGAAAGTGTCGTGCTTTTTGATTATCATATATCTGACTCTATTACATACTCCTGCGAAAGATCCAACTCCATCAAGCATTTTACCAGCGAGACACAAAACGACACTAATAAGTCATAATCACCCCATCGCTCCCCCGTCTTCGGGTTAATTGGAGGCTCGTATGGCAACAACTCATCTTTGTGTTTTTTCAGATACAAAAGACCTTCGAACACACCTTTCAAATAGTCTTCCGATGCCACTTTGAATCCATTTTCTTCGGGGTGCCACAGATAATCATAAAGGGATAGTTCACCGATGGGAACATGGTGCGCCATATCGGTCATGTTGTGTGTGATGTTTTCGTGCCAAACCTCATCAGTCTCATACACATATTCTTTGATATGGCTGGTGTCGGCATCCGGGAAATGGTCTATGACCTCATTCAACGTTTTCAACTCAAGGGTTCTGCCGTTTTCCCTCACATACACCCCAGTACCACGTTTCCGGACAGGGGTCTTTGATGTAATGTATAAATCCAAACTCATACTATTAGTGATTTTGTTGTTTTCACCTTTATAGTATGAGATAAGCGAAAATGTTACAGATTTTCCTCAAAAAGTTTCTGCCTTAGTACCGGCTACAATTACTCATTCTCCATTCTTGCGACCGCCTTTGCAAGTAAGGATGCCAAGCTCTTTCAGCCTTGCAATGTCATTTTGAATAGTTCTCTCTGTTATAGTCCTTTCCGAAATTTTTTCCGAAATGGCCTTTGCGGAAATAGTGGGATCAAGAGCAATCAATTCCAAGATTTTTAACTGTCGCTCGGATAATTCTTTTACGAAATCTTTTACGAAATCTTTTACGACTCCCTTTGCATCGATATACAAAACAAGCTTCACCTATGGCTAAGATGCTGCATCGTTTCCTCCGAGAAATAGCCGTATGGAACGGCCTTGTTCTATTCATTTCTGCTGCTCCACCTGTCTATCGATAATCACCTTGACCTCCTCAAAAGACACCGGCTTGAAGTCGTTGTTGTCCACACCTACGTCGTACTGGGTCGGATACAAATACTGAAGCCGTTCAGCATCAATTCCCGTGTTGTTCTTTCTGGTGTGGACATGACCAAAGAGTTGCCATACGTCATTGTAGCCACCTTCGAAACAAAGGAATGGATAGTGGCTTAGATACATCTTTTGTTTGTCCACCGTGATAAACATCTGCAAGGCCACATGTTCAAACCGTTGAATAAAGCCTTGACGGAAATTTTTCAGGTCGTGGTTGCCGAGAATCAAGTAAATCTTGCCATTTAGTCGATCAAGCAACTTTGTCCACTCGGCAGCACCGCCCAGACAGAAATCACCCAAATGGAAAACGATGTCATCTTCACTGATAACACTATTCCAATTGGTTATCAAGGTTTCATTCATTTGTTCCACACTCTTGAAAGGACGATTGCAGAACTTGATAATATTCGCATGGTTAAAGTGTGTGTCTGCCGTAAAAAAGAGCTTTTCTCCTTTAAAATTGAAGTTCATTTTTCGTGATTATTACGTTTTTTCTGTTATCTCTTAACTATTAGCTGTATATTTCCTTTAGCACCGTCGTTTAAATGGATTATTCCAAAAATTGAATTCAGGCCATGAGGGATATGAATGATAGGGATTCGAACACGAAAAACCATGCTCTTGGGGCCAAAACAATTCCTTTTTATGTTCATCGGTCAGCAACTCATCCTCATGCTCGACAAACGGGTCAATCCATTCCACCTTGCTTTTAAGCCATTGAAGTTTTTCGAGTTCGTCATCATCCTGTGTTTCTTTGTCGTTCAAGAAGGATGCATACCTTTCGGCATAAGACCTTAATACATTAGCCCAAGCATATAATTCGGCATTTAGAAAAACCTCTTTCAGCTTTTCCGTTTCCTCCTTTTGTCTCTTTTTCAGATCTTTCCTCCTTTGCTCTTCAAGTTCCCATTTCCTATGTGCCTCTTCTCGCTCGAGCCTGAGTCTTTCCTGCCTCGCATTCTCTTCTTTGATGTAATTCGCTTCGTATTCGATTTTGGCAACGATATTGAGGATTTTATCTTCCAGTTTGACGGAAGAAGAATCTTCTGCATATACGGAGTATTCATGAAAATCTTTAGTACGAGTAATTTCAAATCTCAGTTTTCCTGATGGAATTGATTGGAATCTAGGATAACTCGATGCTGTGTTTTCAACTCGTTGGTTTACTTCTGATAGTTTTATCGGAACTGTCTCTGTATTTACAATAACATAGGTACTTCGGTTGCTTTTAGACACAATTTGGCGTCCGCGTAATCTCAATATCCGTATAATTGTATAGAAAATCCTTAATGCGCGATCCAGATTCTTTGGCTCTACATGTATGTCAAGAGGATTGTTGATCTTGCTCTTATAGGGATTCCTTTTTAAATACTTTCCATTTTTTCTCCTATAGTATTCTTTGGTATCGATGATAAGCGGGTCTTTGGCATACAGTATTTCAGGGACAACAAAGACAGTTTGATCCATCTGTTTCAGTTCGTACTGTATTCTCTGCTTTGGATCAGTAAAAAGATTGACTGCAAGTTCTTTGTCTTTTTGTGGTTCATCTTTTTTTTCGTAAGTATCTAGTTCTTTGACTATTTCCTCGGTCTTTTGTTCTTGAATTAACGTGTGTTCTGCTTTTTCTGTTTTGGATTTCTTCTCCAAACCGCTTTCAATAGGTGGTATCTCTTCCGTGAACTCTGGTAAGACGGGGATTTCTACTGGTTTTCCGAATTTGAGTTTTGACCAATGTCCTGATGTAGGGGTTGGTATGTTCAATTGTCGGCAGTATTGTCTTAAAATCTCGGGAGGAACGCCCAATTGTTCCGCAACTTTTTTGGCTGGCTCTCTCCAGATCCATTTATATAGTTCTTGCCTTGTCATAGTCATCTTGTTTTACAACACTAAAAATCGTCCTCTTCATCATACTCTCGTTTGTACTTCTCTGAAGCAGTTCCCTTCCTAGACTGCTCTACCCATTTTATGAGTTCGTCTTCAAAGAAATATATCTTTTCCCCTTTGTCATAATAAGGTATTCTATTAGTCCGAACCATTTTGTTGATTGCGTTTTTGGTCAGCCCAAGAATCTCAGCAGCCCTTTCTGCTTCTATGGGCCGATGTTTGTCTACCCCAAGCCCCAATTGGGATTCTATGTGTTCCAAAACGGCTCTCATTTCCGCAATTTCGTTAATGAGATAATTCACCGCCTTGGGAACATTCTGCAGCGTAAGCTCCTCTTTTTCTATGACTTTTGTGGTCTTCTTTTCCGTTTTCAAATCTAAGCTCATACTATTGGTGATTATGTTGTTTTCACCCTTATAGTATGTGAATACCGAAAATGTTACAGTTATTCCTCATAAAAAGTGTACCTTAGAAGAAAAAAACCTACATGTCAAACAATCAGGAACCGATTGAGCATGTTCCAAAAAACTTCAATGGAAAGACCTGTGGAATAAGCTGACTCGGACTCGTGCATCATGTTTCCAGTGGAGAGGTAATGATTATGACGCAACTGTTTGATGGCATCAGCACAAGGTAGTGCGTCAATGGCTTGACTATAGTAACCCAAAAGTGTGGGATAAAGATGGATAAAATCATCATTAATGCGCTGTGCCATTTGCTGATGCACTTTATCAAGTACCAGCCGTTTGCCCTGTATTAAGCTAGTCAGGTATTTTGTCAAACGCTCCTTCATACGATGGACAGTCACCCGATAGTTGCCACTGGACATCCCAAGTGCTTTGGCCATGGCTTCGTTGGGCAAGGCTTGTTTCTTGTTAAGTAAAGTGAGCAGCGTTCGGAGGAAGATAAAACCTTCGTGAGGAAGAAAGACTTGATGGGCGTAGGCTATCAGGTCGGAAGCAATGGATAGCTTACGCTCGTCGTTCAATAGAGAAATAGGGACATCGGATTCTGCCATATACTCAACGGGGAGTTCAGTAAGCGCATATTTCTCTTCTTTGGCAGCACGCACACTGAGGTAATTGCGAAAAGTGTTGAGCATCCAGGACTCAAATGAATCATTCTTCTCAATGTCTTGAATTGATTGATAGGTTTGTTGATTGTTTCCCTTCTTTCCTTCACGCAGATAGAAGAAGAAATCATCAACAATGTCATCAAATTCATCAAACAGTTGATGCTGATAGACTTCAAAACGTTGCCTTAACTGATGATTGAAGCGTTGACATAGCAAATAGTACATCGCTTCATCTGCCCGTTCATCCCTCTTAAGAATGATGTCTATAAAGTCTGAAATAGGGATTCCTGCATACTGGTCAGCTGTTCGTACGTTGATGATTCCCATTTCTAATCCTTCACCAACTTTATTGTTGTCGTGCCTTCATCGCTGGCAATCCGTACTACATAAACACCTTTGGCAACAACGCGGAGGTCAAGTTCGACGCGACCTTCCATCAGCGTGGCAGCCATCACTTGCCTACCAAACAAATCGAAGACAACGACCTCTCCATCGGCGGCATTGGCATCAATCATGACGTTGCCTGTGGTGGGATTGGGACTGACTGTAACGGCAAGAGCCGACCCTTCACTGACACCAACACTAGAATCGTTGCCCACCCATACATCGTCAACATACACGCCGTCGGCATCGTTGGATTTGCCTTTGAAGGCAATATAGTAAGTGGCCGAAGCCTCAGGCAGGGCAAAAGTGACGGAATCCCAAGTGTCGTATATATCAGTGTATTCTCCAAGGAGATGCCAATAGTCGTCCAGCGAGGTGGCATACCATACCGAGAGTTCATCGGCATTGTTATAGTTGCCATGGGGTTCCTTGTGTTTGAAAGTAAGAACCGGATTGCTGACCCCAGTGATGTCCAACGGCGCGGAAACGAGCAAGGCCTCTTCTCCTAACCAGATGAAGAAGGCCGTGTTGTTGGGATAGAGATAACCTGGATCGATTACCCATCCATCCTCACCCGAGACGATTTGGCTCTGCCAGCACACGAACTCTTCTGAGGCCTCAAAATCGTCAAAGTAAGGAATCTCGTCTGTGACAATAATCACATCGCATAGCGTAGTGAAAGTCTGCGTATACGACCATTCAGACTCCAGCCCTCCACCGCAGTTGGCTTTGACACGGAAAGTGTATTCGGTGTTGGGTCTCAAACCCTCCATGAGATAGGGCTGGGTGGTGACGGTCGTCTCGTGTCCGTTCAAGTCGATGGTCCAACTCTCCTCGTTGCCTGCCGATGTCCATCCGAGCAGTGCGGAAAAAGCCGTTACCTCAGTGGCTTGCAGTCCCAAGGGGCGAGCACAACCTCCGGCCGAAACGATATCGATGTCGTCAACAAAGATGTAATATCCGCCGTTGCTGTGACCCAAAAACGAGACTTGGAAAGTGGGTGACAGATCTTCCAAGGTAAACGATGCATCGTAGGTGTTCGACCAGTCGCTGATGCTGTAGCTGCCGAGTTGATGCCAACTGTCGGTCGGCGAGGTGCGGTAACTCACCACGAGTTCGTCGGGGGTATACAGCGCCATCATCGCGTAGGCAAAGCTGAAGGTAGCACTGCTGCTGCCCGTCAGGTCGAAGGTGGGCGAAACCAACCGAGCCTCTTCTCCCGCAGATGCGTTTTGGAAGGCCACAACATTGGTGCCCGTGCCCAGCATCACCGCCCATGTGGCGTTGCCCGTCGTCTCCACGGTCCAACATTCCATCTCACCAGAATCAAAACCTTCGGAGTAGGACTGGCCCGGACCGATAGGGATCACGCATTGCGCGAAAACATTCGCTGTGCCAAACGCTAACATCATAACGAGAACAGCAATCATCGAAAAGTACTTGTTTTTCATGGCTCTTATTTTTGATAATGAATATTTTACCGAGCAAAGATAATAAAGTAACCCTTATCTCGCATTATCCTTTTATTCCAAAGTAGTACTGCCCCTTCCCCACCGTGGCCTTGCCGTATTGGATGGCATTGACGGGACAGTGGTGATAGCAGCTCATGCACATAGTGCAGTGGCCATTCCATTTAGGACGACCTTCTTCGAGGGTGATGTTCTTCAGCGGACACGCCTCCACGCACTTGCCACAGTGGATGCAGGCCTCCGTCGACAGGTATTTTGTGTCGTCGGCAGCCATGCGGTTAAAGCCCGGGTTTATCACGTAGGTCTTCAGCCAGGCCGCACCGCCCTTGGTCATCTCGGAAAAACGCTCCTTAGCCTTGAGTCTCGGGATGTTGCGCATCAAGGTGGCATCGGTGGCTTTTGTCTTTTTGCGGGCATTCTCATCGGTATCGAGTTTGAAGCCTTTCATGCCAATATAGGTCTCAGGCATTTGCACGCTGAAACAGGCCGATAGCAACCATCCCTTCTGCCCCATGGCTTTGCGGAAGACCTTCTCCGTGAGACCGCTTTGGTCGCCACAGGTGCAGGCAAAATATATATAGTTCGGCCCTTCGACAGGCTCAGGGACCTTCATCTTTTCAATAAAATCCAGCACCAGCTTCGGGGGCGCCCAAGCATAGATAGGAAATACGAAACCTAAGCTTTCGCCTTCAGCTAAACTGTATTCATAATGGCCTTCGCGTGCCGCTTCTGGGATAAAAACCAAAGTGTCATTTAAGCCTGCAGCCAAAGTCTCGGCCACATGACGGCTGTTACCGCAACCAGAGAAATAGAAGATCATGATTTACTGCGTTTGTTGCTGCAAAAATAATAAAATGTACCTTTGCAGCCTCAAAAAGGATCCTGCATGCCCAAAGAATCCCTCAACCGCTCGATACTGAAACTGGCAATCCCCAACATCGTCAGCAACATCACCGTGCCGCTGCTGGGCTTCGTCGACATGATGCTGATGGGGCACCAGGACTCGGTAGCCTACATCGGAGCCATCGGATTGGGTGGCACCATCTTCAGCGTGATGTACTCTATATTCAGCTTCATGCGAGCGGGCACCGCAGGATTTACGGCACAGGCCTACGGTGCCAATGACAGAACCGAGATTGCCTATTCGCTCTATCGTTCTCTATGCATCGCACTGATTGCCACCGTATTGGTATTATCCCTGCAAGATGCGGTGGAGTGGCTCAGCATGAAGCTACTCAACGGCAGCGAGGAGGTATTGGCCTACACCAGCACCTATTTCAACGTGCGCATCTGGGCGGCGCCGGCAGTGCTCTGCCTCTATGCCTTCAACGGGTGGTACATCGGCATGCAAAACACCACCATCCCCATGGTCATCGCCATCCTGACCAATGTGGTCAACATCGTGCTAAGCATCATCTTCGTCAACACCATGGGCATGGGCGTCACAGGCGTGGCCTTGGGCACTGTTATCGCACAATACTGCGGCCTGCTTACCGCCGTCATCTTCCTCTTCGCCAAGTTCCGCCACCATTTGGTCCCCATCCGAAGGGTGATCCTGCTGCAAGGCGACAAGCTGAAGCGTTTTTTCAAAGTCAACGCCGACTTCATGATCCGCAGCATCCTGCTGGTGCTGAGCATCGCTTTCTTCAACAACCAATCGGCCAAGCTCGGCGACGACATGCTGGCGGTCAACATGATTCTGATGCAGTTCTTCTATATTTTCTCCTACTTCACTGACGGCTTTGCCTACGCTGGCGAGGCATTGGTGGGACGTTTCACGGGTGCCCGAGACTCGAAGCAACTGCGCAAAACCGTCAGACTGCTTTTCCTCTGGGGTTTTCTCATCGCCTTACCATTCACAATGCTCTATGCCCTCTTCCCCGACTGGTTCATCGGCCTCGTCTCCGACCAACCTGGCATCATCCCGATGGCCAAGCCTTATCACATCTACCTCGCGGCCATCCCGCTTATCACTTTTGCGGCCTTCCTTTGGGACGGCGTCTACATCGGTGCCACTGCCGCCAGCGCCATTCGCAACACGATGTTGATTTCAGCCATTGGAGTATTTCTGCCTGCCACCTTAGTATTAATGCCACGTTTCGGCAACCACGGCCTTTGGATCGCGTTCTTGCTGTTCATGGTGGCACGAGGACTGTCCATGACATTGATGGCGAAAAAGGCAGTATATAGTGAGACCAAGTGATTTTTCCCTATCTTTGCGCCCTCAAAACAACCCCCATGGAAGACATCCTCGAGTTCTTGGACGACGTGCTCCACAACAACAACCGCCCGTGGTTCCAGGAGCATAAGAAACAATACCAACAGGCGCAAGCCCACTTTAACGCCATCGCCGAGCAGATCATTGCCGGCGTGCAGAAGTTTGACGACAACTGCAAGGGGCTGACCTTGAAAGACTGCACCTACCGCTTCTACCGCGACACGCGTTTCTCACCCGACAAACGGCCCTACAAGACCCACTTCGGTGTATTCGTCTGCCCTGAAGGCAAGAAGTCGATGCTCAGCGGCTACTACTTCCATGTAGAGGCCAAAGAGTCGGAATACCTCGGCCACAACATGCTCTGCACGGGGATGTACATGCCCGACACGACCATGCTGAAGACTATCCGCGACGAGATCCTCTTCAATGCCGAGCCACTTGTGGAGGCCATTGCCAAAGTCGACGCCTTCGACCTCGACACCAGCCATACCATGAAGCGTGTGCCCAACGGCTATCCAAAGGACCACCCACAAGCCGAACTCTTCAAACAGCGCGACTGGCTCCTGGTGCAGGACCTCCCCGACACACGTCTCTCCGACCCACATCTCGTCGACTGGGTGGTATCGGAATTCGAAAAAACCAAGGACTTCTGCCAATGGCTGAATAGAACAGTGAGAGTAGAATGAAAACACAAACAGCCTTACTTTTTGCCTGCCTCTTAAGTGGGCTCCTGGCGGCCTGCAACGACAAGTCTGCCGTGACGCCATCCGTGGTCGAACCCAAGCCCGACACCCTCGTCGTGGTGGAACCGCCAGCGTCGCACCTCACCCTGCTCTTTGCAGGCGACTTGATGTTTCACGACAGCCAAGTCAAAAGAGCTTTGCAACCTGACGGCACCTATGATTTCAGCGGCTATTTCACCGATATCAGCGACGAGGTAAAGCGAGCCGATGTGGCCATCATCAACCTGGAGACCACCCTCAGCGGTCCGCCCTATACGGGCTATCCCATGTTCCGTTCCCCTGATGCCGTACTGCAAACGACCCTCGATGCCGGCTTTGACGTCTTCCTCACCGCCAACAACCACTGCCTCGACGGTGGATCCCGTGGCTTTGAGCGCACCATCAGCGTGATGGACTCGCTCCATGTACCCCATCTTGGCACCTATCGCGACACCATCGAGCGCAACCTCTACTACCCCTTCCTCATCGAGCAAAACGGCATCCGTATCGTCCTGCTCAACTTCACCTATGCCACCAACGGCCTCAAGCCCAAAGGCACAAACGTCGTCAACTACATGGACACCATCCAGATTGCCAACGACATCGAAAAGGCTCACAGCATGCATCCTGATGTCATCATCGCCCTGCCGCATTGGGGTAACGAATACCAATCGCTGCCGTCAGCCAATCAGCAAAAGATGGCCCAGTGGCTCTTTGACAAGGGCGTCGACCACATCATCGGCGGACACCCCCATGTGGCCCAGCCGCTCGAACTCAGCGCCGACAGCAGTCATCTCGTCGCCTGGTCGATGGGCAACGTCGTCAGCAACATGACACGCCTCGCCGCCTCAGGAGGCTATATGGTCAGGATGGAACTCACCAAACGCGACAGCACGACACGGCTCTCCGACTGCGGCTACACCCTCTATTGGGTAAGCTTACCGGACGACAGCAACTTCAGCTATCAGCACCGCATCTTGCGATTCAACACGCCCGACTCGTTGCTCACTGCGAGGGAAATCGGCAAGCGCGCCGCCATCGACACCTTGCTGCACAAGCTGCTGAACACCCACAACCAGGGTCCCATCAAGGAATATGTAATGGAATAGTCCCGAAAGACGTTGTTTTCAGGACAAAAGCTCAAGCCAACTCAAACTGCTCCAAGAACTTAAGGTCGTTTTCAAAGAACAGCCTCAGGTCGTTGATGCCGTATTTCAGCATGGCAATACGCTCCACACCCATGCCAAAGGCGAAGCCTGTGTACTTCTCCGGATCGATGCCGCTGGCGATGAGGATGTTGGGGTCGCACATGCCACAACCCAGGATTTCGACCCATCCCGTATGTTTGCAGATGTTGCATCCCTTGCCGCCGCAGATGTTGCATGAGATGTCCATCTCAGCCGACGTCTCGGTGAAGGGAAAATAAGAAGGACGAAAACGCACCTTGGTGCCTTCGCCGAAGAACTCCTGCACAAAGTGATAAAGCGTCTGCTTGAGGTCGGCAAACGACACGTTCTCATCGATATACAGACCCTCAATCTGGTGGAAGATGCAGTGGGCGCGAGCAGAGATGGCCTCGTTGCGGAACACACGGCCAGGGGCAATGATGCGGATGGGAGGTTGGTGGGTCTCCATCACGCGCACCTGCACGCTCGAGGTGTGGGTACGCAACAACACATCCGACGCCTTGTTGACGTTAGGCTCCTTGCTGATGAAGAAGGTGTCCTGCATGTCGCGGGCTGGGTGGTCGAGCGGGAAGTTCAAAGCCGAAAACACATGGTAGTCATCCTCAATCTCGGGTCCTTCGGCGATGGTGAAGCCGAGGTGAGCGAAGATCTCGTTGATGTCGCGGCGCACAATCGACAGCGGGTGACGGGCACCACGCATCTCTATAGCTGGCATGCTCATGTCGAAGCCTGCGTCGTTGACGTTTTGGCTCTCAAACTTTTGCAGCTGCTCTTCCACCTTCTCCTGCACGGTGTTCTTTAGCTCATTGAGCTTCATACCCATCTCCTTGCGTTGCTCGGGGGCCACGTTCTTGAAGTCGGCAAACAGGGCTGGAATGATACCCTTCTTGCTCAGATAAGTAATGCGGAACTCCTCCAAGGCCTCTTTGCTCTCGGCCTGGAAGTCACGCACTTGGGATAATATCTCTTCGATTCTTTCTTTCATTTTTCTATGCTTTTAGCTTCTGGCTTCTGGCTTCTGGCAACTGGCAACTGGCTGATTGAAATGCCAGTAGCCAAAAGCCAAAAGCCAGCAGCCTTATTTCTCAATCGTAACAGAAATGATAGTGACAGGCTTGACGGGCACATCCATGCGACCCGTTTCCACAGCTGCAATCTTGTCGACCACATCAAGACCTTCGATGACTTCGCCGAACACAGTGTATTCGCCATCGAGAAAAGGAGTACCGCCCACCGTCATGTAGGCTTGACGCTCACGGGCCCCGAACACCTTACCCATGCGCCTTTCCATCATATCCATAGCTTGTTCGTCATACACCTTGCCTTGCACGATATAGAACTGAGAGCCACTGGAAGCCTTCTTCGGGTTCACCTGATCGGCTTGACGGGCAGCAGCAAGAGCGCCCTTTTTGTGGAAGTGGTTGGCTTTAAACTCAGCAGGAACGGTGTAGCCAGGATCGAGGCGACCATCTTGGTTTTGTCCACCCTGGATCATGAATTCCTTGATGACACGATGGAACGGTGAGCCATTGTACCAGCCCTCGTCGACCAACTTAAGGAAGTTATCACGGTGCTTGGGTGTATCGTTATACAATAATGCCTTGATAGTACCCATGCTCGTCTTGATGACGACGATAGTCTCGGGCATAGCCTCATCGTCATTATTCGTCTCTGAAACGTCGGCGGTTTCTACTTTAGCTGTGGTTTGGATATCGCCTTCGGTCTGTTTCGTCGGACGTTCCAAGGTGTTTTGATTGCCACATCCGCACAGCAGGACGAGGACCACACCAAGAAGAAGTTGTTTTCTCATATCAAAAAGGTGTTTTAAAATTAAAAGATTCAAAATTAAAGATTTAACTTCGTTGAATACTGCGATTTCAAAATTTCATAATTCGGCATTTCGCATTCTTCATTCCTTCACAATCGAATAAGTCACTTCCAGATGCATTCTCTCCCCTTCGGAAGCTTCGGGACCACCCACCACAAGACGTTGCGCGTTGTAGGAGGCTCCATTGATGCCCAAGCTAAGCCCATTGTTGTCTTTCTTTCCCATGATGACACTCTGGAGATACTCCGACAAGCGGAAGGTGACACACTGTCGACTCGAGTTAAAAGAACCGCCAAAATAACTGTTGCCTTCATAATAGTCAGGCAAGAGATAAGTGGTGCTGTCGGCGTTGAAACCTACCAGCATGAAACTTTTTGGAGGGGCATAAACCGAGTCGATTGCTGATTGAGAGGCTGGCAGGACGAGTTTGGCCTCGTTGACCACCAAATGGCAGCCCTCAGCAAGAGTATCGGTCCAATGACTGAGGTTGGGGAATTTGACAAAGGTCCTCACACCCCCCATGGTCTGCAGGAAGACCTGCTGCTGTCCCAGCTCTGTCTGACCATCGAGCACTTGCCCGACGAAGTCGGTGTTTCCTTGTGTATAGTCGTGATCGATATGGTTGAAGAAGACATCCGATGAAGTCACATAGTAGTTGTAACGCATAGGTTTCTCAGGCGTTGCTGCATTATGATAATAGAGTTGCAGCAACGTATATTCGTTGTTAGTCAAGCTGATGTAACTGATGGCTCCGTTTTGTCCGATAGGGCTACAGGCCACATAGAGACCATGAAACTGAGCTTTGAAGAGATCGGGGAGCGAATAGACTGTGGTGTCGAGTGATAGTAGCTGTTGACCCAGTTCTTGGCTCAGGGGGATGCGGATGATGGGTTGAACCAGGGTGTCAGTACCGACGATGTTGACCTTGGTGCGCGGATGGGGACGGAACTGATAACCGTTGGCATGGTCGACAGCCTGGGTAGCCACTGTGTGATGGTTGTAGTAGGTCTCGCTGCCCGAGAGGGTGTCAGCCAACTCATAGACATGGACGGTCTGCAGCGCCATGGTGTCGCCATAGCAGCCAGTCAAACAGAGCTGCAACACGAGGGAATCCAACACGGGGTTGACGCCAAACGACTGGCCTGCCACCGAGAAGCGGAACTGGGTATAGAAGCCAGCCTCGGAGGTGCCGAAGATGGGGTCTTTCATCGCGCCTAACAATGCGCTGGAAGGGTTCGTCGTGTTGACCGAATCAAGATACGAATGGCACACGATGGCCACGGTGTCAGTATGGTAAACATCGATATATTCACTTTCGCCGATCAGGTTGTTGCCAATGGTGTTAGGCGACTTCTTGCACGATGCGAAAGCCAAAAGCAAGGTGCCAATCATTAAGGCCAAGCAAGTCAGAGCCGTTGAATGACGTGTTTTCATCAAAGTCAAAATATTTTTCTTCAGTAACTCAAAAAAAACCTTTCTTATTGTTTTTCAAGGATGGAATCATAGAACTCGTTGCAGGCCTGGGCATAGTGCACCTGGTCTTGATACGACAGGAAAGGCTTCTTGGAGGCGACCAGATACTCTTCAATCTCGGGGTTGAGGCGGCTGGTGCTCACCACGATGCCATCGGAATAGTCGATGGCGGCCTTCATCAGGTTGACATAGTTGGCCTCTTTGAAGTATTTAAGGTCTTTGGCATTCATGCCCGGCAGCTTCATCTTCTTGTCGAAACCAGCCTTGAAGCTCTCCTCAAACTCGTCGTCGTAAATGGAATAAATGATCTTCGACTCGTTGAAGAGCGGGTTGTCGCGCACGTTCATGGCTCGTTTGATGTAGACCGGCATGAGGGCCGAGATCCAGCCATGGCAGTGGATGACATCAGGCGACCAGTTGAGCTTCTTCACCGTCTCGATGACACCACGGGTGAAAAACACACAACGGCTGTCGTTGTCATCGCAAAACACACCGTTTTCGTCATACATCAAGTATTTCTTCTTCGTGAAGAAGTCATCGTTGTCGATGAAATAGATCTGCATCCTCGCCTTTTGTATCGAGGCCACCTTGATAATCAAGGGATGGTCGGTATCGTTGATAATGAGGTTCATACCCGAGAGTCGAATCACCTCATGGAGCTGATTACGGCGCTCATTGATGACACCATAGCGGGGCATGAAGATGCGGATTTCCTTACCGCTTTCCTGGGTGGCCTGAGGCAGGTAGCGCCCGACGAGGCTCATCGGCGTTTCCGGCAAGTAGGGGGCGATTTCCTGATGGACGAATAGTACTCTTGTCTTGCTTGTCATGGGCTGTTTGTCTTACTTAGAAACTACAAAATTACGCATTTTTTTTGGAATAACGCAAGAAAAAATGATATTATCATTACTTTTGCAGAGTAAAACCGCATAACCCCGCAGTCCTATATGGAATACGAACACTTTGAAAATCAAGAACATGAATGGGAATCAAACCTCCGTGTGACTGAAGGAGTGGAGGGACCCATTCAAGTCAACCCGAACGCCTTGGAGCGCATGAGACGCAACCACCAGCAGCTGATGCCATTGGAATGGTACGTCGACGGCATCCTCAAAGGCGACCGCGTAGCACTCAGCAAAGCCATCACCTTGGTGGAGAGCGCCTTGCCCAAACATCAGGAACTGGCCCAACAGATCATTGCGGCTTGTCTGCCCCATGCAGGCAAGGCTTTGCGACTGGGTATCACGGGGGTTCCAGGAGCGGGTAAGAGCACTTTTATTGAGGCTTTGGGTGTGCATCTGTGCAACAAAGGGCAGAAATTGGCGGTGTTGGCCATCGACCCCTCAAGCCAGCGTTCCAAGGGCAGCATTTTGGGCGACAAGACGCGTATGGAGACTCTTTCCGTACATCCCAACGCCTACATTCGTCCCTCGGCCTCGGCAGGTACCTTGGGCGGCGTGGCTCGCAAAACAAGGGAAACGATCATCCTTTGTGAAGCAGCGGGTTATGATACTATTTTCGTGGAAACCGTGGGCGTAGGCCAGTCTGAAACCGCAGTACATTCCATGGTCGATTTCTTCCTTCTCATTTTAATCAGCGGCGCTGGCGACGAACTGCAAGGCATCAAGCGCGGCATCATGGAGATGGCTGACGGCATCGCGGTGAACAAGGCCGACGGCGACAATGTGATGCGCGCCAACCGCGCCGCCGCCGAATGCCGCAACGCGCTGCATCTCTTCCCTTTGCCCGAGTCGGGACAAGAGACCAAGGTGCTGACTTGCTCCGCCCTGACGGGCTTCCAAATAGACGAGGTCTGGCAAATGGTCGCCGACCACGTGCAGGCCATCCGCGACAACGGCTACCTCTATAAGAAACGCGCCCAACAAGATGTGCAGATGATGTACGACTCAATGGACAGCGCCCTAAAAAACGATTTCTACCAGAACCAATTGGTCGCCGACCTATTACCTTTAGTCGAAGCAGATGTTCGCGGCCAGCGCATGAGCGCTTACATTGGGGCGCAGAAGTTGCTGGATGCTTATTTTAATATGCTGAAGAGGGAATAACCCCGTAGAGACGTCCTATATTTTCCTTCGGACAGTTCTTAATAATCTTTCATTTTATTTCTCGCTTTTTGGGAGATTCCTGTTAGTTTTTGATGGAATCGACCGTATATTGTTATGAAACAAAGACAATAAAGCATAGTATACACACCCAATTATCAGAGTCTCAAACTCACAAACTTTAACATATAAACATTAAACAAACAACAGTCATGGAATCAACTACATTCATCCTGGTCATGTCATTCTGGGGCATATTCACTCTTATTGGAGTAGGCATTTCTTTCTATGCTTTGCGTGAGGCTATCAAAAGAAAGAAAAGATGGATAAGCACACTAGGGGCATTGGCTTTCAGCATCCTTGTCACCTTCAGCCCTGCATATTGCTTGTATATTGTGGCTAACAAGTTCTGCGTCGCTCCCAACCCTTCCTGCCAAAAAGAGGTATTGATAGACGGAAAAACACTAATACAATACCAAGACACTACACATTTCTGTGATGCAAACGACAAGCTTTCCCCTTGCTTTATGGGTACAATTCCCAAAGGCGGCACTCCATCGAAAGCGGATATTTGCAAACATTGTGGGAAAAATTACACTTACCACAACACACACAAAGAACAACGTTATTTCAACTTGATGGTAGAAATATCTGATGGGTCGAACCTATTCATCAATAAAACCTATTGCCTTCGACGCCACCATACCAGAATCGCCACAAGCCTAAATCATCGAATGAAAAAGGGTACAGAGCACCGTCTCATTCCATTATTTGTTTGTATTCCCCAGCCTTCGACTCATCCCCATTGAGGGCATACAATTCGTAAAGATTGCGGCAGACCTCCTTGCGGACATTTTCTTCGGCCTCGGTGAAAGGCCCTTCACCCAATTTTTCGAGCACGCGTTCGTATTCCGCTATCAGTTCAGGGCCTTCTTCGCCATTCGACTCCATCGTCTTGGCGTTGTTGAAGGCAATCATCCAGTCTCTTAGTGCCATAATGCTTGGTTTTATTCTTGTTTTTCAATCACGTTCGTTATCCAATCCCAATGGTTTTCCACGACCTCTTCCATGGGATATATCTTTTTCTCTTGGGTATCAATGTAAAAGAATTTGTCTCCTTTCATGGCAAAATAATAGCCAGGACTCCAAAAAACATAGTCTTTTGAAAAGTCCCAATCTGCCTTTCCAAAAAAAGTAGGAAAACAAAACACAAAATCTATCACATCGGCTTTAAATAATTTACCGAGAATTTCTTCATAATTATGATCAAGCTCACGTATCGGGTATCCAAACTTGCAAAAAAACGTGTCTAAATCATGAGAAATATGGAGAATCGTGTCTAAATCATGGGAAACATGGTGAATCTTGGAAAGTCGAGGATATCTCTTAACACAAGAATACGCCTTGTCATTTACAGTATCAAAAACAAATGAATCATTCACTCTTATTCCAGCCTTCCCTTGTTCTACTAGTTTGACCCAGTCTGCCAAAAACTTTCCTCTCACAAAATAATTCTTGGTGAACAAGTTAGTGTCAACAAGGGATTCTTCATAGTAGAAATAATTTCCTCCCGGACCCTTATGGCAGTTATAGGTATCATAAACGACACAATTTTCTGGCTCAAAAGGGCGGACAAACTCCAACTTGTCATTGTCAAAGATAAAAGCCGAATCCAATTTCGACAAAATGAATTCATTCCGTTCCTTTATCGAAACAGAATCCACGATTCTTTCAAGAAGCGTTTGCGCGTTTGCCAAAGTCGAGCAAAAAATCAGTGCGAATAAAATGTATTTTTTCATAGTTCAAATCGTTATTTTGTCGTTTTATCGTTGCAAAAGTAGAAAAATCTTTTTATCAAAGGAAAAAGTTTCAATATTTTTTCTTTTGAACCTTTTATGACGGAATATTCCCTATCTTTGCGCAAAATCTTGAAATCTTGAAATCTTGGAATTTTAAATCTTTAAATACACAATTGTAATGGACCAAAGAATTGCCATGAACCCCAATCGTCTGGTGCAGTACCTTCAGAAGCCTGCAGCAGAGTTCACTCGCGCCGACATCATCCGTTATTGCGAGGAAAACCAAATCGAATTCGTCAACTTCCACTATTGTGGCTGGGACGGCAAGCTGAAGACCTTGAACTTCGTGATCCACAGCCTCGAACACCTCGAGAACATCCTCACCGCCGGTGAGCGTGTCGACGGTTCGAGCCTCTTCCCCTTCATCGAAGCCGGAAAGAGCGACCTCTATGTGGTGCCGAAGTACAAGACCGCCTTCCGCAACCCCTTCACTGAGACGCCCACCTTGGACATCCTTTGTTCGTTCTACAACCGCGACGGCGAGCCCTTCGAGAGCTCACCCGAGCACATCCTCCACAAAGCCCACGAAGTATTCAAGAAGACCACTGGCCTGCAGATGGAGACCATGGGCGAGCTGGAATACTACATCATCGCCGACGACGAGCAAATCTACGAAGTGCCCGACCAGAAAGGCTACCACGAGAGCGCCCCTTTCAACAAGTTCACCGAGTACCGCGTCGAGGCCATGCGCCTCATCGCCCAGGCTGGCGGCTTGATTAAGTACGGTCACTCCGAAGTGGGTAACTTCACCCTCGACGGCAAGATCTACGAGCAGAACGAAATCGAGTTCCTGCCCACCAACATCGAAGACGCTGCCGACCAACTCGTGGTCGCCAAGTGGATCATGCGCCAGCTGGCCTACGAATACGGCGTCACCCTGACCTTCGCCCCGAAGATCACTGTGGGCAAGGCCGGTTCGGGTATGCACGTCCACTGCAAGTTCACCAAGGACGGCAAGAGCGTGATGGTGAAGAACGGCGAGCTGACCGACTACGCCAAGAAGGCCATCGCCGGTTACATGGTGGCTGGCACCTCGCTGCCTGCCTTCGGTAACCCCAACCCGCTGTCGTTCCTGCGTTTGGTACCGCATCAGGAAGCCCCGACTTCGCTGTGCTGGTCCTACAGCAACCGCAGCGCCTTGGTGCGCGTGCCGCTCGGCTGGATCAGCAACGGCAAGGATATGTCAGCTAACGCCAACCCGCTGGAGAAGAAGTCGAACAAGGACTTCAGCGAGAAGCAGACCTTCGAATGGCGTGCTTCAGATGGCTGCGCCGACATGTACCTGCTAATGGCTGCCCTCTGCGCCGCCGCACGTCATGGCTTCGAGCTGCCCAACGCGCTTGAGATTGCAGAGAAGACCTATGTCGGCCTCGGCGTCAACATCCACGACGAGAAGAACAAGGAGCTGCAGGAGAGCCTCGAGCAACTGCCCGACAGCTGCGTGGCTGCCGCCAAGGAACTGGCCAAGGACCGCGAGATCTACACCGCCAAAGGCGTGTTCTCCGACAGCATCGTCGACTACATGATCAAATACCTCACCGACTTCAACGATGCCCACCTCCGCAAGGAGCTCGGCAACGACACGAAGAAGATCCTGAAACTGGTGAAGGATAATATTCATGTAGGGTAAAACCGTTGCGGACACATGCAATGTGTCCCTACAAATGAATAATGCCATGACAAAGGACAGAACCATAAATTGGAAAATCCTCCTTTGTTGTGGCATTTTCATTTGGTTTGTCATCAACCTGCTGCAGGGCATCTTCACCGAGATCCAAGAGGATGAGGCTTACTATGCCCTCTACGGCGAGCACCTCGCTTGGGGTTATTTCGACCACCCGCCCATGGTGGGGCTGATGACCTTTCTCAGCAGCGTTTTCTTTTCGGGCGCATTGGGCATTAGGTTTTTCACGATTGTTGCTTCCTGCTTATCACTATTGGTGATATGGGAGATTGCGGATCAGTCCGCAAATCTTCGATTCGACGATGCGAAGCGAGTCAATGACGCCAAGAAAAAAGAGCCTGTTCTTTTCTTTGTTTTGGCGTTCTCCATTATTATGTTCAACATCTACGGCTTCGTCACCACGCCCGACGCGAGTCTGATTCTGTTTTCTGCCCTGTTTTTGCTGGTATATCAGCGCTATTTGGCCGATAACTCATGGAAAAACGCCTTGCTGATGGGTCTAATGATGGCCTTGATGGTCTACAGCAAGTATCACGCTTTCCTTTTGCTGGGCTTGATCGTGCTATCGAACCTCAGATTATTGAAAGACGGCAAGTTTTGGGTGGCTTGTTTGTTGGCTTTGGCTTTACTCTCACCACATATTCTGTGGCAGGTCAACAACGACTTTCCAAGCTTCAAGTACCACCTTGCAGGACGCAACGAAGCTTTCCGCTGGAGTTATTTCTTGGAGTATCTACCTAACCAGCTGCTGATTTTTAATCCGTTTACCTTTGGGGCTGTGGTGTATGTGCTTATCAAGCGCAAAGCAACAAACACTTTTGAACGGGGATTGAAGTTCATCCTCATTGGTTTCTTTTTCTTCTTCTGGCTGATGGCCTTCCGCGGGCATGTGGAGCCGCATTGGACCATCGTGTGCGTCATACCTGTAGTGGTGTTGGTATACCGTAAAGCCTTGATTGACGAAAAGCTAAAGAAATACATCAAGTGGTTCATCCTGCCCTCACTCCTTCTGGTTTTGGCTTTCCGCATCGTTCTGATGACACCTTTGACTGACCGCTTCGGATACCATGGCAAAGAACCTTATTATCGCGCCATCGAACAGGTTGCTGGAGACCGTCCCGTTGTGTTCCAAGGCTCGTTCCAACAGCCTGCGCTCTACCATTATTTCACAGGCAAGGAAAGCTCGACGCTGCAAAGCTACTACGACCGTATGACACAATACGACCTCTGGCAGTTCGATAAGGACTGGATTGGCGACAAGGTGTTCGTTTGCGGTCCTGTCAATGGGCTATCACAGATTTATCATCAAGATAATGTGGAGTTGGAAGGCTTCATGAGCGACGATTTTTCTTCAGCAAACCGTTTGTTGACCACATTTGAAATCACGAACGCCGATAAAGGCAAGACCCCTGTATTCCATCATGGTGACACAATTCATATTGACTTCTCCGTCTACAATCCATGTGATGCGCCCATTGATTTTCACCATAAAGATTTCGGCATGATCATCAAGGCACATTACCTGCCTGGTGACGAAATCAGTTACTGCATCTATGAGGATATTGCGGAATTCGGGGCACTATCCACCTATCATGGACACCTATACACTATCGTTGGGGAAAAAATCAGCTTAGGCTCACACCGATTCAACCTTGGCATCGGCGATCGTGTTTCTTCCTTCATTACCGAAGAAAGCGGCATCAATATCAAGATTGAGCCCTAAGCTGGGCTACCTCTTCTTCTTGCTCGCGCATCTGTTGTCGGACCGTATTGATATCGGTCT
Source organism: uncultured Bacteroidales bacterium (assembly GCA_947303625.1). Classification (GTDB taxonomy): domain Bacteria; phylum Bacteroidota; class Bacteroidia; order Bacteroidales; family F082; genus Limimorpha. Next base: position 46,379 of record CAMYYV010000006.1, read on the forward strand.
GCTTCTTTTTCTTGTTGATCATTTGTTGCTCGCATTCGGCAATGGTTTCGAGGACAAAGCGTAGGTTCTTGTCTTTTTCCATGATGAAAGCATGGACAATGCCCTCGGCCTGACGCAGGCTGCGCATGATAGCCATCTGACGCTCGGGCGATAGGGTGTTTTGTATAAGGAGCAGGTAGTCAATACGGGGTTTGAAGGGGTAGAGCACGCGCTCGCGGCTAGAGAGGCTGACGAGATTGTATACGTTATAGTTCTCACCAGCAGTATAATAGAAGAATGCGAAGGGGGTGCCTTCAAAGACGAGGTCGTCGTGACGCGCCAGGTCGATGGCAAGGGCATTGTTTACGTTATAGGCCAGCTTGTAGTCGGGCAGACTCGTATTGATGCCGATTACTGTGGTCTCGTCGAAGGACGGTATTTGTATCTTGTTACTCTTGGGTTTCATGCCGCAAAGATACACAATTATTCCGTAGGATTCAAGGCTTTATACGTCTTTTCCGCCGCAAGCTGTTCGGCGCCGCGGATGGAGCGGAAGGTGGCGTCACCGTAGGGTTGGTCGTCGATAAAGACCTGCACGTGGAATTCTTTCTTGTGGCCGTCACCAATCTCCTCCAACATGCGGAATTCGAGATGGTGCTTATGTTTCTGTGCCCATTCGAGGAGCTTGCTCTTAAAGTTGACATCGGTGTTTTGCAGCTCGTCGATGTCGATATGGACACGGACGATGTGGTCGATGATGATACGACGAGCGAAGTCGTAGCCACGGTCTAAATAGATGGCACCCATGAGCGCCTCAAAGGCATTGCCGCCCATTGATCGGGCGGCACTGCTGTCGGGAGTGTGCTGTATGTAGCTATCGAGACCAAGTTTCTGTGCGAGCTTGTTGAGCGACACGCGGCTGACAATACGCGACCGCATCTCGGTAAGGAACCCTTCAGCTTGGGTGGGATAGGTGTGGAAGAGGTAGTCGGCCACGGCAAGGCTGAGCACAGCATCGCCGAGGTACTCCATGCGTTCGTTGCTGACGTGGTAGTTGCCTACGGTCTCGGCCGCCATCGACTTATGAGTGAAGGCGACGTGATAAAGTGCGATGTTCTTCGGGTAGAAGCCGAAGGTATTGTGGATGTAGTAGTAAAGTTCCTTGTCGGAAGGGTCGGTGGGTGCGCGATGAAAGAGAGGCATCTTTTACTGCTCGTACTTTTTAAAGATGAGAGATGCGTTTTGTCCACCGAAGCCGAACGAGTTGGACAATCCGTAGTGGATGTCACGCTTGCGGGCTTTGTTGAAGACGATATCGAGTTTGGGATCGATTTGCGGGTCGTCGTCGAAATGGTTGATGGTTGGAGGGATGATGCCGTTCTTAAGGGCAAGGATGGTGGCGATGGCTTCCACAGCACCGGCACCACCGAGGAGGTGACCCACCATCGACTTGGTGGAGTTGATGCTGATATTGTAGGCATCTTCGCCGAACACCTTCTTGATCGCCAGGGTCTCGGCGATATCACCCATAGGCGTTGAGGTGCCGTGTGCGTTGATGTGGTCGATGGCATCGGGGGTCAGTCCGGCATCGCGGAGGGCACGTTGCATGCTGAGGGCGCCGCCAGCGCCTTCCGGGTCAGGAGCGGTGATGTGATAGGCATCGGCCGACTCGCCGCCGCCCACCACTTCAGCATAAATCTTGGCACCACGCGCGATGGCGTGTTCGTATTCCTCGAGGACAAGGCTGCCTGCTCCTTCGCCTAAGACGAAGCCGTCGCGGTTGAGGTCGAAGGGACGGGAGGCCGTCAGCGGGTCGTCGTTACGGGTCGAGAGGGCTTTCATGGCGTTGAAGCCACCGATACCGAGTTGGCCAATAGCCGCCCCAGCACCGCCGGCAACGACAGCCTGGCATCTGCCCGCACGGATGTAGTTGAAAGCTTCGATAATGGCATGCGTCGAGGAGGCACAAGCCGAAACGGTGGCAAAGTTAGGGCCACGGAAGCCGTATTTGATAGAGATGACGCCACCCGGCATGTTGACGATCATCTTGGTGATGAGGAAGGGACCGAAACGCGGTGTGCCGTCAGTTTGCGCGTATTCCATCGTCTCATGATAGAGGTGGTTAACGCCGCCGATGCCCGAGGTCATCATGACGCCCACCTCATCCAAGTCGCAGTTCTCTGCAGTGAGACCCGAGTCGGCCACGGCCTCGTCAGCGGAAATGAGGCCGAATTGTGCGAAGTGGTCGTACTTGCGCACGTTCTTCTTCTCAAAATAAGCCTCAGGGTCGTAGTCTTTCACCTCGCAGGCGAAACGCGTCTTGAATAAAGTAGAATCGAAACGGGTAATCTCACCGACACCGTTTTTGCCCTTCACCAGACCGTCCCAAAACTCAGGAACGGTTTTTCCTATGGGGGTGATGGCACCAAGGCCTGTGACGACTACGCGTTTCGATTCCATAAATAGCTTTATTTGCTTAGAAATTAGTTGTTTTCAGCACGCATCTTCTCGATGAGCTTCACAACGTCACCCACAGTCTGGATGTTTTCCTGTTGGTCGTCCGGGATGGAGAGGTTGAAGCTCTTTTCAAATTCCATCATCAGTTCGACGGTGTCCAAAGAATCGGCACCCAGGTCGTTGGTAAAGCTGGCTTCCATAGTGACTTCCGAAGGATCCACGCCGAGTTTCTCAGCAATGATCGGAACGATTTCATTCAAAATTTCTTGCATAGTTCTCAATTTTTAGTTGATAAATAGGCCGCAAAGATAAGACTTATTTCCAATTCAAAAGCAAACTTTTTACCAATAAATTGATAATCAATTGCTTAAAAAGAATATCGTTCTACCTCGTGACCACTAATTACTCGTTTTCGAGTGCAAAGGTACAACTTTTTTTTAAAATGATATCTTTTTTCGGTTTTTTGGCTATTTGGCGACAAAAATGTCTCAGTTCAAGTAATTCTTTGTACTTTTACACCTTCAAATAAAACCCCATGGAAACCACAGAGAAAAAACTCTTCCTATTAGATGCCTACGCGCTGATTTACAGGGCTTTCTTCGCCATGAGCAAGAACCCGCGCCTCAACTCGAAAGGGGTCAACACCTCAGCCGTGATGGGCTTCCTCAACTCGCTCTACGAAATCCTGCAGAAAGAAAAACCCACCCATATCGGCGTGGCCTTCGACGTGGCCGGCACCGCCCAGCGACAGGCCGAATACAGCGAATACAAGGCCAACCGCGAGAAGATGCCCGACGACCTCCGCGATGCCATACCTTATATTATTAGGCTCATCGAGGGCTTCAACATCCCTGTCTACGGCGTGGAAGGCTATGAGGCCGACGACGTCATCGGCACCCTGTCGAAGAAAGCGGAACAACAAGGCTTCACCACCTATATGATGACGCCCGACAAGGACTTCGGACAATTAGTGACGGACAACATCCTGCTCTACAAGCCCGCCAAGTTCGGCGAGCCAGCACAGGTTTGGGGACCAAAAGAGGTCTGCGAACGCTATGGCATCAAAGAACCCAAGCAACTCATAGACATCCTCGGTCTCTGGGGCGATGCCTCCGACAACATCCCGGGCATCCCTGGTATAGGTGAGAAGACAGCGGCCATCTTGGTGGGAAAATACGGCAGCGTGGAGAATCTCATTGCCCATGCCGATGAACTGAAAGGCAAACAAAAAGAGAACGTCATCATGTTTGCCGAGCAGGGACTGATGTCAAAGAGTCTGGCCACCATTAACCTTGAGGTGCCCGTCAAATTTAACGAAGAGGAACTGAAAGCCAAGGAACCTGATGTTCCTGCGCTAATGGCGTTGTTTGAGGAGTTGGAGTTCAAGACCTTTGCCAAGCGTTTCCTGGACGACTACAAGAAATCCCACGACGGACAGCCTGTCATCGAGACACCTGCACCCAAACCCGCCATCCCCGAACCGTCCACCGAAGCCCCTACCCCTTCGGGCGCTTTCGACCTCTTCCATCAAGGTGGCGAGACGGATGACCTGCTTGTCTTCTCCGACAAGGACTCGGCCAAGAACGTGGTACACAACTACCAGCTCGTGGAATCGGATGCCGACATTCAGGCCTTGGTAGCGCTTTTATCCAAACAGAAGCAAATCGTCTTCGACACCGAGACAACCAACATCGATGTGTATTCCGCCGAACTTGTAGGCCTTTCCTTCGCCATCAAGGCACACGAGGCCTGGTATCTTTCCATGCCTGCTGACCGTGATGAATGCCAGAAGAAACTAGAGTTATTGCGGCCTTTGTTTGAGGACGAAAGCATCATGAAAATCGGGCAGAACCTGAAATACGACATCTCCATGCTGGCGCAATACGGCATCAGCGTGAAAGGCAAGCTCTTCGACACTATGCTGGCCCATTACCTCCTCGAACCCGAGCAACGCCACAATATGGATTACCTCGCCGAGGTCTATCTCAACTATATCACCATCCCCATCGAAGACCTGATCGGCAAAGGACGCATGCAGAAGACCATGCGCGAAGTACCAGTGAATCTGGTCAAGGAATATGCCGCCGAGGATGCCGACATCACGCTGCAACTCTATGAGAAGCTGCTACCCCTGTTGAAGGAAAACGGCGTGGAGAAGCTGTTCTATGAGATAGAGATGCCTTTGGTGCCCGTGCTCAGCCGCATGGAAGCCAACGGCGTGCGTATCGACACGGAGAACCTGAAACAAATCAGCGACGAGTTCGGCATCGAAATCCATAAAATAGAAGAAAAGATTTACGAGCTAGCGGGCATGCCCTTCAACATCGCCTCGCCGAAACAATTGGGTGAAATCCTCTTCGAGCGCCTACATATCGACGAAAAGGCCAAGAAAACCAAGACGGGACAATACGCCACAGGTGAGGATGTACTGCAGAAGCTGTCGCACAAGCATCCCATCATCCAATTGATTCTGGACTACCGCTCGCTCACCAAGCTGAAGTCGACCTATCTGGATGCGCTGCCGGCATTGGTCAACCCGAAGGACGGGCTCATCCACACCTCCTACAACCAAGCCGTGACGGCCACCGGGCGCTTGAGCTCCAACAACCCCAACCTGCAGAACATCCCCGTGCGCACGGCTCAAGGCCGCGAAATCCGTCGCGCTTTCGTGCCACGCAGTTCAGAATACACCCTTTTGGCCGCCGATTACAGCCAGATCGAGTTGCGTATCATCGCCCATCTGAGTCAAGATCCTGCCATGGTGAACGACTTCAACCTCGGCCACGACATCCACGCCGCCACGGCGGCCAAGGTGTTCCACGTGCCTATGGACCAAGTCACCAAAGAACAGCGCAGCCGCGCCAAAGCGGTCAACTTTGGCATTATTTATGGCATGTCGGCTTTCGGTCTGGCCGAGCGCATGGAGCTCTCGCGCAGCGAGGCCGCCGATATCATCAAAAAGTATTTCGAGGAGTATGCGGGTATCAAGGAATACATGAACCGCAGCATCGCCCTGGCGCGTGAACGCGGCTATGCCGAGACCATCTTGGGTCGCCGCCGTTACCTGCGCGACATTAACGGTGCCAACAGCGTGGTGCGCGGCTTTGCCGAACGCAACGCCATCAACGCACCCATCCAAGGCAGCTCGGCCGACATGATCAAGATTGCCATGATCGGCATCCATCAGGAGCTGGAACGCTTGAAGATGCAGTCGAAGATGATTCTTCAAGTGCACGATGAATTGGTCTTCGACGCGCACCTGGATGAACTCGACGACCTCAAGACCATCGTTCAAGATAAGATGGTGAATGCCTTGCCGCTCTCCGTACCGGTGGTGGTGGAGATGAATACTGGGGACAACTGGTTAGAGGCGCATTGATTTCCTATCACCCCTACGGGGTTCTATCGACCATAACGAAAATAGGCGAGGGTTTACACCCCCGCCTATTTTTCGTTGTCCCTGCGGGATTTAACCTACCGAGCAACCCGGCGCTACCATGTCGCTAGGCGTCAGCAGCACGAGGCGACCGTCCTTGTCCTCGGCGGAGAGGATCATGCCCTCACTAACCACGCCCTTGAGCTTGCGCGGCTCGAAGTTGGCGACGAAGCAGACCTGCTTGCCTACCAACTTCTCAGGTTCGGTGTAGTACTTGGCGATGCCGCTGACGATGGTACGCTTCTGCATGCCGTCATCGATAAGGAATTGAAGCAGTTTGTCAGCCTTCGGCACCTTCTGGCACTCGAGGATGGTACCCACGCGGACGTCCACCTTCATGTAATCGTCGAAACTGACCACGGGCTTCACTTCGGCGGGCTTCCATGCGTTGAGCTGGTTGGCTTTCTTGGTGTCCTCTAACTTCTGTAGCTGGGCGGCAACCACGCTGTCCTCGACCTTCTCGAAAAGCAGCTCGGGCTGACCAATCACCAGGCCTTCAGGCAACAAAACCGTTTTTTCCGCATCGTCCCAGCCCTTGAACAACAAATGTATCATCGCTTGCAGCTTCTTCGCGCTGAAAGGCAGGAAGGGCTCACTCAAGATGGCCAAGTGCGCCACAATTTGCAGGCTGACCGCCATCACCGTTTTCACCCTTTCAGGGTCAGTCTTAATCTGCTTCCAAGGTTCATTGTCGGTGAGGTATTTGTTGCCGAGACGGGCCAAGTTCATCAGCTCGTTGAGGGCTTCGCGGAACTTGTAAGTCTCAACCAGGCGACCAATCTTGGCCGCATAGCCGTTCATTTCGGAGATGACAGCCTGGTCGGTATCGTTCATACCCACTAAAGCAGGCACAGCACCTTCATAGTATTTATGCGTCAACACGAGGGTGCGGTTGACAAAGTTGCCGAAGATGGCCAACAACTCGTTGTTGTTGCGGTCTTGGTAATCCTTCCAAGTAAAGTTGTTGTCCTTGGTCTCGGGTGCGTTGGCGGTGAGCACATAACGCAACACATCCTGTTTGCCGGGGAACTCCACAAGGTACTCATGAAGCCACACGGCCCAGTTGCGCGAGGTCGAGATCTTGTCGTTCTCGAGGTTGAGGAACTCGTTGGCGGGAACGTTGTCGGGCATGATATAGTCGCCGTAGGCTTTCATCATGCAGGGGAAGATGA
>CAMYYV010000007.1 GCA_947303625.1 uncultured Bacteroidales bacterium
CCGCATGTCGGCCTACCAGAGCCTCAATTACCTCTACCAGTTTGCCGGCGACTACCAAAAAGCCCTCGAATGTCACGAGCTCTTCAACGAGAACATGATGCTGTCAGACCAAGAGAACCGCAGCGAGCAAGTGCAGCGCATCAAGGCGGAATACGACTTGCAGATGCAGAAAAACAGCCTACAAGCCGAGCAGAAGCTGAAGAGCCTCTATCTCTACCTCATCGTAGGCGGCTTATTATTGGCCTTGGCTGTCGTGCTACTGCTGTTGCGGCAGAAAACGCTCAGCGCCAAACTGAAAGTCGAGGAGATGAAGAACCAGCTGGAGACAGAGCTGAAGAAAAACAAGGTGTACGTCACCGCCCTCGCCCTCACCGAGCAAATCACGGCCTCCACCTTGGATTTCGACTTGAAAGAAAACGAATGGGACGACTTCGTGGAACTGATCGACAAAGTCTATGGTGGCTTCATCAAAAGGCTGATGGAGAACTACCCCACCCTCACCAAGAGCGACCTTCAGATCTGTTGCCTCACCAAGCAAGGCTTCAGCAACCAGGTCATCTCCATCCTGATGAACCTGCAAACCAACAGCTACGCCCGCCGCAAGTCGCGCATCAAGCAGGAGAAGATGAACGGCTTGGAGGACGAACGTTCGTTTGAGGAGATAATTAATGAACTATGACTATGGCTTATGGCTCGCCTTTACGTAGCGGCCGGCCATAGGCCATAGTCATAGCCATCAGTCAATTACGCCCAAGGATCTTGCGACACCGGTTTCCTGATGCCCACCAAAATGGCCTGGTCCCAAAGGAACCACTCGCCCGTGGAGGGCTTCAGACGCAACGTAATCTGACGCGGGGTGTCGGCACCGCCGCTACGGATGTCGAGACGTTTGTAGCCTTCTTCGGCGATAGGTGCCACGTTGTCGGTGAACTCAAGGACATAAGGCACATCGGGCGTGTAGTTATTGGCCGGCGTGGCGCCCTTGAAATACGACTTCACCAAATAGTCGCCGTTGTCCATGAAACGGTCTCTGATGAATTGTTTCTCAAAGTTCGACAAGGGACGCGGACCCCTCAGGAAGTCCAACATACGGTAGCATTCCTCACGATTGGTCGTGTACACAGTCAAAGCGGCCACGGCCAAAGCCGCGGTGCCTTCGGGGGTTTTTAGGTCGGCCTGAGGAAGGGCCTGCAATTCTTCCAAGGTTTTCGGAAGCTCATTCCATGTGATCTTGTAACTCATAGCTTTTTCGTTTTATAATGTTATACTTGGCATGTGTTTCTATGTTACCTCACGTTCGACTTCAAACGGTCGGCGATCTTTTTCTTCAGATCGAAATACATTTGCTCCGTGTCGTTGCGTCTGTTGGGCTTGTAAAGATTGGGATATTTGCAGCCTTCGAGCTTGTATTCCAGGTTGTTCAAAGGACCCGAGATTTTCAGTCCGAGACGCACGGGCAGCGGCGACTGCGTCACCGAGAGGTGATATTCGCCATTTTTGTCGAGCTTCATGCGACCGTCCACCGTCACCTTGTACTTACCGATGGCAATCTGCGAAGGCCACAGGTCGATTTCGTCCTTGAAGACGGTGAGCTGCACGTCGAGGCTGTCGACGCGGTATTGACCGTTGGTGCTAATGTCCAGCATGTCGGTGATCTTCGTGAAGGTGAATTTGTCATTGACCGTCAAATTCTTGCCTTCGATGTCAGCGGCAGCGCGCAGGGTCGAGATCTTGGGTTGGTAGGTCGACGTGAGGTTGGTCTCGGCCCCGATGTGGAACTCAGCCTGACCATCGAAGGTCTTCAGCATAGGCACCAAGGTGTCGATGTAAGGAATCATCGTCAGCAGGTCGTTGATCTGCACCCGCAACAGGTGGAAGTCCATGGCGAGGAGGAGGTTGTTCTTGCGCGGCGACTGGTAGAGCGCCGTCAGCTGCATCTCAGCGGCCTTGTTGGTGAAGCCGATTTCCCGCAAGATGAGCGTGCCATCTTTCACCGTCATGGTGCCGTTGAGGTCGTTCAGGTCGAAGTTGTCGTACAATGCCTTCTTCGTGTTGAGGACAAAGTTGAAGTCGATACCCTCAGGCACCATGAAGGGGTCGACTTCCTCCCCACCCTTGCTTGCTGAGGTCCCTGCTTCCTCGGCCGCTGAGCCTGTCGAAGCGTCCGTTCGTCCCAGCCCACTGGTCAAATCCAAAATCTCGTTGATGTCTACATAATTCGAAGTGGCCTGTAACTCGCCCTTCATCAGGTTCTTGTGGTCCTCGATCCAATCTTTGATGCCGACAATACTGCCTTGCAGGCTCATGTCAGACTTGCCGATACGGAAGGTGCTCTTCTTGAAGTCGAGCTCATGCGAGTTGAACAGGAAGTCGATATTGCTGATCTTGATGTCTTCGTCGATGCCGTCCACCTGCACCACGGCATTACCTAAGGTAAAGTCTGCCGAGGGATTCCAACGGTTCAGGAAATCGGTCTTGTTTTTGTTCTCGTCCACCGAAGCGTTCACCTTCAGGGTCGTGCTGTTGAGTGAATAGTCATTACCCATCTTGGCCACAATGTCCTTACCGTCCAAGGTAACGCGGGCTTTGAGACGCTTTGCGTTCTTGTCGGGCGTGGTCACAAAGGTGAGGGCAGGTGCGTCGATATGGGCTGTGACGTCATCGTAAACCATATCCAACTTGCTGAAATTCAATGCGGCATCAACGAGCATCTTCTCAAAACCACCCTTAAAGTTATCTGCTGACAGTTTGATGTCGGGATCCTTCAAGTCGGCCTGGACGCCCTTCCCAGCTTTGGCTTGTAACGTTTGCGAGGCCAAGGTGACATAGGCACCCTTGCGGTTCTTTCCTTTGGCCGAGGCGGGTAGTGTCAAGCCGACATTGAGCAAAGGCGAGGTAACATGGATGGTGTCCATATCGAAGGCAAAATCCTTGATTTTCAAGGTGCCGTTGGCTTTCAGACGGTTGAGATTGTAGTCGTCCAACGACTTTTTCAGCTGCTCGACGGTGAAGTTGGTGGTCAGGTTGAGGCTGGTACGCCCATTGAGTTTCATCTTCTTGGGCAAGAAGCTCTTGAGGTCGGTCAGCGGTACGTCGCCTTTCACTTTGAGTTTCAGCCCGATGTCACCTAAGAGGTCGTCGACCACACCGTCGGCAGTGAAGCTGCTGCGATTGAATTTGGCACTCACACTGTTAACTGTCAAGTAGTTGGTATCAGAATTGAGGTCCAAATCCAGGTGGCCGTCCAAGTTGACCTCGGTGAAAGGATAGGGAAGCTCCTTGACGTTGACGCTCAGGTTATTGGCCAGAACGTTTGCCGAAATCAAAGGCATAATGCTGTCATTGAGTGTGCCTTTCACCTTGACGTCGGAGAGGGTCGCCTGGCCTTTATATTCGATACTGCTAAGTTTCTGTTGCAATTTCTCGGGTAGATAGGTCAACACGTCTTCTATGACTAATGCATTGGTTTTCAATACTAAGTCAAGGTTAACATCGTTGTTTTCAGTTATCTCCACATCGCCATCTACGTCAATCAGGTAACGGTTCAGCCCGATTTGTGCCTTGTCGAGATGGCCTTTCATGTCGTTGAGGCTGAACTGCACCGGCAGAAGGAGGTTTAAAGTGTCGTTTTCGAGATAGGGCTCGTTGAGGTTGAGGCTGATGTCGGGTGTGGCCAGTTTCACAACACCGTCAATTTTGTCCATGTTGGTGATATCCCCGTCGAAATCAAGGTCCAACGACTTGGCCGCCAGCTGTATGGCCTTCATCTTTAGGAACAAGTCAGCAGCATTCAACGACAGGTCGGCATCGATGTCCTTGTCCTGCATCTTGCCTTTCAAGTCTAAGTTGAGACTCTGAGCCTGGGCTGTCATCTGATTGCGGTCATCGGTATAGATCAGCGTTGAGTTTTTCAACTTTACCTCTTCTATATCAACGAGATAATCGAAAGTGCTGGTCGTGTCGCTCGTCTCTTTGGTCTTAAAGACGTCGAAGTTGTTGTTGCCAATCGAATCAGTATACAAATTCACAAAAGCGTCTTCGAGGATACACTTCCTGACGACGATCTCTTTCTCTTTCAGCAGTTTCTTGAGGTCGAGCACCACCGTCAAGTCATCGATGTTGGCCAGCGTGTCGGACGGCGAGCCTGCCATCGGGTTGATAAGGGCCACATTCTCGATGTCAATGCCCACGTTTGGGAAGGTCTTGAACAGGGTGAGGTCGGCCTTGCCCAACTCCATCTCGCAGGTGATGAACTCGGGAGCGTATTTCTTGACTTGTTTCGTCAGCCAACCCGACGAGGTGACCAAAATGGAGGCAACGACCGCCACGATGAGCACTACCCCCACGAGGGATGCCAAGACGATACCGGTGATTTTCAGTGCTTTTTTCATGACTAATCAACCTTGATATAAAAATGCTTCACTCCATAATCATCATTATAAACCAACTCGTGGGCATCGAGTGTGGTAACCGTATACAATTTTGGCACAGTGATGAATGAGCCTAAATGTTCCTGTTTCAAGGTGGAACCTGTCAGTGTCCAGATGAACAGCTGCCCCTCGGCCTCGTTGATGTCGTCGGCCACGTCCCAAGTAACGCCATTGGCCTGCACCGTGTCGCCAGTGGGAAGTATGCGCTCAAAAACGGTATCGTAGTAACGTTCAAAAACAGAACCTTCCTGCCACTTGCCAATCAGCATAGACTTGTCGAAATTGTTGTCGTGAGGTTTGACACCGTGACAAGCGCTGAAGCCCAAGGTAAGGGCCAAGCCAAGAAACAGAAAGATCAGCTTTTTCATTGTTAATGTCTCTATTTTTCTATTCAGTCAACATGTTTTTCACTTCGTCGTTCGACAAGGCTTTCTGGATGATCAACTCGTGGTCGAAAGCTAAGCTCGGCAGGTTGTCGATGGCAAACCACTGCGCCTTGGCTGCGTCGTCGCTACCTTTAGCCTGTTGGTCCGTTTCGTCAAAGCCCCAAAAGGCGATGCTGATGGTGCGGTGACGTGGGTCGCGGTGAGGCGCGCCGAAGGCATAGAGCTGGTGCAAACTGATGCCCGTTAGTCCAGTCTCTTCCTGCAATTCTCGTGCCGCACAGGTCTCCAAGTCCTCGTCCATCTCCAAAAAACCGCCTGGCAAGGCCCAGCAGCCTTGGTAGGGTTCGTTGGCACGTTCGATGAAGAGCAAACTCCATTTTGAATCTATCTTCTTAAAAATCAAGCAATCTGTTGTCACGCAAGGACGCGGATAATCATAGGTGTAACTCATAGTGAACTTATTTTTTCGGCAAAAATAACAATCTTTTTCTATTTTTGCGAAAAAATAAGGCTCAGAACTACCAAATCAGGTCACTGAGCCCGTCGAATGACTGATTCTTATGCAAAACCTCAACCTCGCCTACATCCAAGCCGACCTGAAATGGGAGGATAAAGAAGCCAATCTGGAGCATTTCGGCCAGTTGCTGCAACAAGTACAATCTGACACCGACCTCATCCTCCTGCCTGAGACCTTCACCACGGCTTTCCCCGTCGACCCGAAAAAGTTTGCCGAAACGGAAGACGGCCCCACGATGCAATGGCTGCGCGAAAAAGCCCAAGCCAAAAACACCGTTATCGCCACCACCTTCCCTATAGAAAAGGATGGGCATTACTTTAACAGCCTCGTCTGGATGCGACCCGACGGCACTTATGAGCTATATTTCAAACGCCACACCTTCACCATGGGCGGCGAGGACAAGCTGGTGGAACGCGGTGAACAGCAGCTGATTGTGGAACTCAACGGCTGGCGCATCAAGCCGATGGTGTGCTACGACATCCGCTTCCCCGTATGGGCGCGCAACCGCTACAAGGACGGACAGTACGAATACGACCTGGCCTTCTATCTCGCCAACTTCCCCGACTCGAGGATGGTGGTGTGGCGCACGCTCCTCGTGGCCCGGGCCATTGAGAACCAAGCCTATTGGATTGGCGTGAACCGCGTCGGCATCGACGACTACGGTCTGCATTACAGCGGCGAGTCGCAGGTGATCAACGCCCGCGGCGAAGTCATCTCGAAGGCCGAGCCTTACCAAGAAGCCGTACTGCACTGCACCTTGGATTACGAGAAGCTGCAACACTTCCGCGAGAAGTTCCCTCTGGGACCGGACTGGGATGAATTCAACATTAAATCATAATTATCACAAAACTTGCAAAACTTACAAAACCTAAAAACGATGGCGGCTGCACAACCGTGTCGCCGCCAGAAAGCTGCCGGTTGGCGAGTTTTCCCACAATTAAAAAAAGTTTTACTGGTTTTGATTGTTTTGTGACAAAAACGAACAATATGACTCTTTCTGTTTTCTCCGACGAATACTATATGAAACAGGCCTACCAAGAGGCCCAGCAGGCCCTAAAGGCCGACGAAATCCCCATCGGCGCCGTGGTGGTGTGCAACAACAAAATCATCGCCCGTGCCCACAACCAGACCGAGACCCTCAACGACGTGACCGCCCATGCCGAAATGTTGGCCATCACCGCCGCCGCCAATTCCTTAGGTGCCAAATATTTGGACGAATGTACGCTGTATGTCACCCTCGAGCCCTGCCCCATGTGCGCTGGAGCCCTCTGCCATGCCCACATCGGCAAGGTGGTCTGGGCCGCTGACGATCCCAAGAACGGCTTCTCACGCTTCGGCAACATGCTACATCCCAAGACGAAGACCGAGACGGGGGTGATGCATGACGAGTGTCTGGAATTGTTGACGGGGTTTTTTAAACAGAAACGGTAGGCTTGTAGGGTTGTCACATTGTGGCAGCCGCATGGAATATTCAGCGGCTGCCGTAGTACGACAGCCCTACAAACCTAATCCTCGGAGATCTCGCTCATCATATTTCGGTACGCCGAGAACACATTGGCACGCGAAATATAGCCTAAATACTTCCCATCCTGGATGACAGGAATGTTGTATTTGCCCGACTTTTGGAACTTTTGCACGATCTCTTCCATCGACTCATCGGGGTGGATGACATAGTCGGGCAAGACGGCGAAGTTCTGTATCGACTGGTCGTAATAGCTGTCATCGAAGAGGATGCCACGCACATCGTCGAACAACACATGACCGCAGAAAACGCCATGCTTGTCGACCACTGGGAAGATGTTGCGCTTCGACGACGACACCAATGGCAATAGATCGCGGAAGAGACAATCGGGGTCGACGGGGCTGAAGTTGGTCTCTATCAACTGATTGATAGCCATCATATTAAGGATACTCTTATCCTTGTTATGCGTCACCTCCACGCCTTGCTCGGCAACGGCATTGGTATAGATGGAGTGCTTGAAGAACAATCTGTTGATAGCATAGGCCAACGCCGAGACAATCATCAGAGGCACAATGAGGGCGTAGCCGTTGGTGATTTCAGCGATGAGGAAGATGCCTGTCAAAGGTGCATGAAGCATGCCCGCCACGAGGCCACTCATGCCCACAAGGGCAAATTTAGCCGGATCCAAGTCGCCGATACCCAGATAGTTGACCGTAGTGGCAAAAAACAATCCCGTAAACGCTCCTATAAACAATGCTGGGGCGAAAGTACCGCCCACGCCGCCCGCACCAAAGGTGAAGGCGGTGGCAAAGGCTTTCAGCAAGATCATGCCCGCAAAGAGGATGATGACCACCAGGTCGTAGTCCTTAAGCTGCGCAAACCACGCATTGCCAAACACGGGGCTGTAGTCGCCTTTCAACGCTGAGTTGATGGCCTCGTAACCCTCGCCGTAAAGAGCAGGGAATAAGAAAATCAAGATGCCGAGGAAAGTGCCGCCCACGAGGAACCGAACCCAAGGCGACTTCACCTTCTTGAAGCTCTTCTCGACGCTGAAGGTCACCTTTAGAAAATAAGCCGACACCAAGCCAGCAAAGAGACCTAAACCAATGTAATACAAAGCATTACTTGGAACAAAGCCTTCCGTGATGACAGCGGTATATTCCACCGTCTGTCCAAGGAACCAGTAAGCCGTCAGGATGGCGACGAAAGAAGAACAAATGATGGGCACCAGGGCGTTGAGTGACAAGTCGATCATAAACACCTCAAGGGCAAACAGGATGCCAGTGATGGGTGCTTGAAAGATGGCCGCCAAAGCCGCAGCGCCACCCATACCGATGAGCTGGATGGTGTGCTTATAGTCGAGTTTCAAGGCCTGAGCGATGTTGGAGCCTATGCTGCCGCCCGTTGACACGCTGGGACCTTCCAATCCCACCGAGCCGCCGAAGCCGACCGTCAGGGCGCTGGTGACGATGCTCGACCAACTGCTGCTACGGCTCACCTTGCCCTTGTTTTTCGAGATGGCGTAAAGGATGCCCGGGATGCCATGACCGACGTCTTTCTTCAGGATATACTTACAGAATAGGATGGTCAGCAGGATACCGATAGCAGGGCAGATGAAATACAGCAGGAAGGAGTACTGGAACTGCGCGTTGATGACCAAGTCGCGGATGCCGTGGGCCAGCTTTTTGATGATGACAGCGGCAGCACCAGCGAAAAAACCCGTCGGGATGCTGAGTATCAGCATGAAACGACGGTCACTCAAATGCGTCGTACGCCACGCGTTGAACCGGTCGATCCATCTTTTGATCTTGTCTCTTACTTTGCCCACGGATTTGCTTTGTTTTCGGCCGCTAAAATAGAAAAAAGTAACGCGCAACGAAAAAAGAAATGAGATTTTCCCTATTTTCGCAGTCTATTATTATTGTGATTGCTTCGTAAGAAATCTATCAAAATCAACATGAAAAAATCTATCAAAATCAAAGGAAGAGTAATAAACGACAATTATATAGATTTTATAAGATTTTGAAAAACAGATTTTTGAACGATTTCTACACGAAGTGTATCCCATAACAATAAGTACCATGAAAATCGTCAGCTACAACGTGAACGGCATCCGCGCGGCCATCAACAAAGGCCTGCTGCAATGGATCAACGACTACCAACCCGATGTGCTCTGCTTCCAGGAGCTGAAGGCCACCCCCGACCAAATCCCCCTAATGGACTTCGAGATGATGGGCTACCACCACTATTGGTTCCCCGCCCAGAAGAAAGGCTACAGCGGCGTGGGCCTCATCACTAAGCAGGAGCCCGACAACGTGGTCTACGGCATGAACGAGCCCTTGTATGACAACGAGGGGCGCTTCCTCCGTGCCGACTTCGGCGACCTGTCGGTGGTGAGCGTCTACCACCCCTCGGGCACCACGGGCGACGAGCGCCAGGCCTTCAAGATGGTGTGGCTCGACTTCTTCCGCAACTACGTCAACGCGTTGAGGAAAGAACGTCCTAACCTCGTGCTTTCGGGCGACTACAACATCTGCCACGAGGACATCGACATCAACAACCCGCGCAAGCACGACACGGCCTCGGGCTTCTTGCCTGAGGAGCGCCAGTGGATGACCGACTTCCTCGGAGACGGCTACATCGACACCTTCCGTCATTTAGTGAAGGAGCCCAACCGCTACAGCTGGTGGAGCTTCCGCGCCGGGGCAAGACAAAAGAACCTCGGCTGGCGCATCGACTACCACATCGTGACCGACAATCTGAAAGACCGCATCGCCGCCGTCGACATCCTCCCCGACGTGATGCAGTCGGACCACTGCCCTATTGTTCTGGAATTGAAATAAAGACCACCCCTTACAGAACTCTAATAATGGATTTTTTTGTCCATTATTGAGTTTTTTTCGTCATATGTCTTTCATATACAAAGTTTTTCTATTTTTGCATAGTTCCACTAAAACAACACCATTATGAAAAAACTGAAATACATGTTTGTGGCGGCAATGGTAATTGCCGCTATAGCTGCGACTATCTTCATCGGTTGCAAGAAAGAAAAAGACGAATCCCAGGCACAACTCGAAAATACTGAGACACAAGACCTACGAGCCCAAATCGAAGCATTCCAATCGTTGCGTGAATCTGTTCGCTCTGGCAATAAGGCGGATGGCGTTATGACTGTAGAAGAAATGCGGCACTACCTTGACATTACCGTTAACTATGAACACAGCCAACACATGGTTACTTTGGTAGATACTAAATACGTTAAAGTTCATACAGCGCATGTCATATATTGTGATGTCCAATGGTATAATATCCCCACTCCTCCTGTAGATTAAATTTAAATTACAATGAAAAAATGTGTAATCGTTTTGCTATTATTGGCATTATTCAGCAGTTCTCTTGCCAAAGCGCAACAATGGGAGTATGTGGTAGAGTTATCCGATAACAACAGCCCATATATTCGAGAAACGGTTTTGTTGGATAACGGAGATATTGCAGCACCATACGGGTTCATAAATCCAGATGCAAATCGCGAGTTTTGTTCTGGGCAACCGGGTCTCTTGTTGCTCTCGGCAGATGGAGAAGAACTGGAACGAAAAACCTACGTCAAGCCTGCATTTTGGGGTTATCCCCCTCGCTTGCTTTGGGACGAGGATGGGGAAATGTACATGATTTTGAATTACAGCCCCGACCACGATACCACGTCGGCCAATTATTTCCTGAATTTCGACAATCCGCCCGATTATTCCATCTTGGGCTTGTATAAACTGGACGATAACTTCGACATCGTTGAAAGCCATGAACACCAGATACCCATAGATACCTTTATGTGCCCAAGAGCCCCCGCTGGTTGGAATGCCTCTAACAGCATATATTGTGGCAGCATCTGTGTTTTTACGACCTTAGTCGATGAAAACACCATAGTGGGCGGTTACATGAAAAAACCCACAGCGGACTACTACAACCCCCGAGGCCACGACAGTGTTTTCTTCTTCAGGATGGGCTTTGATGGCACGATGATCGACAGGAAAGGCTATGACATAGATTATGGGAATTACGGTTTTGGCGGCTTTATAGAATGGGGGTATGTATACATGGGCAGCACTCATATCTTCAAGACAGATGATGGTTTTGCCTTCTTTACCGCTCTTTCTTATCCCATCGATTTTGGGGCTAAAGATAGGTATGGGACTCCTGGTTATGCCTACTTCTTGGACAATGAGTTCAACCTGATTGAAACGAAACTGTTTAACCAGCGGCCGGGGCTTGAGGATCAAGGCTACCAATATCCCACGTTTGTAGCCAGTGACCACAACTCCATATATCTTTCCACATGTTTCATGAAGAATGGAGGCTATGGACGTACAGGCTGTGCCTTGTATGAATACGACCTTGGCTCCGGCAAGACGAGCGAACTTCCTATCTTGCGCTATATAGAGAGGGCAAGCAGTGGCAGATTTGACTTTACCGCTCTACTGCGAGGCGCCTGTATCGATGCCGACAACAACATATACTTCGCATATTGCTTGAGAAGCGGAGAGGGCGGAATGACCATAGAACATCTGCATCCTGATTTTGACACGATTGCGACCCTTCAATATGATTTGAGGCCGAACGGGCAGGTTTGCAGGCATACAATCTATTCTATCAATGTGGATAGAAACGGAGATGTGCTCTTGACATTCAATTCGATTAATGTTGGAATGAGCGGAAGGAAATGGTCCTCTGTAGTCAAATTTTCCGACAAAACCTTTGTTGGTGTTGGGGAAAAACAAGGGGATGGTACGAAAAATGTTATCGCCTATCCCAATCCCGGGGAGGACGTGCTTAACATCAGCACAGAATTGAAAGATGCCTATGTGGAGGTGTATGACGTGAACGGAAAATTGGTTCATAGCCAAACCATGAAAGAATCCGCCACATCCATCAGTGCCGAAAACTGGCCCGCTGGGACGTATCTTTGGAAAGTGTATGCCACCGCTTCGTCGTCTTCAGCCGGCTCTGGAACTTTGGTCGAATGTGGAAAATGGGTTAAGGAATAGCAAGGTCAAAGTGCTTGTTTGAAAAAGCAATGCTTGCCGTTGCGGTTGATTTCATTATTGCACTTATTGTACGAAACCAAAATATAGTTTTCTTCGGTTTCAAAAAAATATGTACCTTTGCAGCGGTTTTCACCGATGGCCTAATAGTTCAAGGGATAGAACGGAAGTTTCCTAAACTTTAAATCTAGGTTCGAGTCCTAGTTGGGCTACAAAATCAACAAGCAAACAATTGACAATCAGTTGTTTGCTTTTTTATTGGCGAGAACTAATAACACAATAATACCCAATTCTTTCCGTTATTATCCCATAAATTCGTATTTTTACCGCCCAAATATTGTATTATGAAGTACTCGAAGTTCTTTACCCTCTTCATAGCCGTGTGGCTCGTCCCCATGTTTTCGTTTGCCCAAGACGGCGTCTCCATCGGCAACTGGCGCACCCACCTGCCCTACCAGAAGGTGATCGACGTGGAACCTATAGGCAACAAGATCTACGCTGCCACACCCTTTGAGCTGTTTTACTACGACACCCAAGACAACTCCATCCATATCCTCAACAAAATCAACGGGCTGTCCGACATCGGCATCAGCTGCATCGGCTACAACGAGAGCCAACGCAAACTGTTGGTGGCCTACACCAATGCCAACGTCGACCTCATCTGCAACGACGGCAGCGTCCACAACATGAGCGACATCAAGGACAAGAACATCGTGGGCAGCAAAAACATCAACAATGTCTTCTTCAATGGCGACCTCGCCTATATCGCCTGCGGCTTCGGCATCGTCGTCTTCGACTTGAAGAAAGAGGAGGTGAAAGATACTTATTATATTGGCAACCAAGGCGATGCGGTGAACGTCACCGACGTGGCCATCTTTAACAACCGCCTCTATGCCTCCACCGACGACGGCCTGTATTATGCCGACGTCAACGCCACCAACCTGGCCAACTATGCCGCTTGGCATTTCGACACCAGCCTCATCCATCCCCACCTCGCCTACAATGAGATGGAGGTCTTCGGCAACCAGCTCTTAGTCAACTACGACGGCGGTTTCAACGCCGATACGCTCTTCGTCTTCACCAACGGACATTGGGGCTATTTCGACAAGACCGACGTGACGCAAAAGATGGAACTCCGCGCCTACCCCAACCGCCTCATCACCACCAATCGCTATGGTGTCAGGTTGTTTGACATGAACAACAGTCTCGTGCTCAACATTTACTCGCCAGGAGGCAATATCGAGCCTCTCTCGGCAGCCTCCGACAACAATGGCCGCTATTGGATCGGCGACCTGCGCCGCGGCCTTGTGATGACCACCGACAGTTGGAACAACGAGGACATCAAACCCAACGGACCTGCCTCTCAGAATGTGTTTGAGCTGCAAGCCTGCGGCGACCAGGTTTGGATTGCCACAGGAGGCCACGCCTCCAACTGGGGCAAACGCTACATGAAGGAGGGTGTCGCCCGCTTCGATGGCTCATGGACCATCCTCAACGCCAACACCCTGCACGACTTCAGCGGTTACTCCGACTTCGTATGCACCGCCACCGACCCCAAGGATCCATCTGTCACCTATGTGGGCACCTGGGGCAGCGGCATCCTGAAATTCAAGGGCAACGAACTGGTTGAGGTGTACAACGACAGCAACTCCACCCTACAGCCTTGGGTGCAAGATCCCAGTCTCATCAATGTCAGCGGCCTCGCCTTCGACAGCAAGGGCAACCTGTGGGTGGCCAACACCGGTGCCCCATCGCTCCTCTCGGTGATGGAACGCAACGGCACATGGCATACGTTCAGCCTGGGCGGCAGCTTAAGTGGCATCGACATCGGCACGCTGCTCATCGACGACAACGACTACAAGTGGATCATCCGTCGCGGTGGCGAGCTCATCGTCTTCAACGACAACAAGACCTTCGACAATCCTAACGACGACCAGACCGTCACCCTCAACACCGCTACGGGCAGCGGCCATTTGGCGGGAGCCGTCAACTGCCTCGCCGTCGACAACGAAGGCGCCGTGTGGGCGGGCACCGACCTCGGCCCCTGCCTCTTTGACGACACCCGCGCCCTCTTCAATGGCTCGGGCAACTACGACGCCACACAAAAGAGAGTGCCACGTAACGACGGCACTGACCAATATGACTATCTGTTTGCCAACACCAACGTGCTCTCGATGGCCGCCGTCGAAGGCACCGACCAGATCTGGTTTGGCCTCGAGTCGGGTGTCTACCTCATGTCATTCGACGGCCGGCCCACCGAGATCCACAACTTCACCGTCGATAACAGCCCATTGCTTGACAACGCTGTCACCACCATGGCCATCGACAAGAGCGGCGAGGTGTTCTTCGGCACCGCTAACGGCGTGATCTCCTATCGCGGCGAAGCCGCCTCCCCCGAGCCTTACGTCAGCGACGTGGTGGCCTACCCCAACCCCGTCAGGATGGGATTCAACGGCTTTGTAGGCATCAAGGGACTGGTGTCAAACTCGTTGGTGAGAATCACCACCGTCGACGGCGCCTTTGTCACCCAGCTGATCTCGGAAGGCGGACAGGCGGTCTGGGACCTCACCAACATCAACGGCGAACGCGTCGAGCCAGGCGTCTATTTCATCTTTGTCAGCACCAAGCAAGGCACCGACAAATTCGCTACCAAGATCCTGATCATGAACTGATGGACGACAAGATACAAGGCGTTGTCCTGCAATCCATCCGCTATGGCGACACCAGCCTGATCGTGAAGGTGTTTACCCGCCAACACGGTCTAAGATCGTATATGGTGAAAGGCGCCTATAACCGTGGCTCGGGCAACCGGGCCGCCTTGTTCCAAAACCTGCATTTCATCCAATATGTCGAGGCGGGCAAGCCCAACAAAGGCAGCCTGCACTACATGAAAGACGTGCAGCTCTCGCTGGTCTACCAGAGCATCCCCTTGACAATGAACAAAAGCGCCATCCTGATGTATGTCAGCGAGTTGCTATCGAAGACCTTGACGGAAGAGGCGCCCAACACCGCTTTGTTCGACTTCATCCACCGTTCGATGCAGTGGCTTGACTTGGTCGAGGAAGGCTATGCCAACTTCCCCTTGTTTTTCACCCTTGAGCTGACGCGCCAACTGGGTTTCTATCCCAAGGCCAACCATCAGCAGGGATGGTGTTTTGACATGATGGAAGGCCTGTTTGCGCACGACTATCCGCTGCATCCCTATTACCTTGATGCCACCGATGCTGCAAAGCTTGCTGCCTTGCTCGACTTAGGCATTGACGAGGCCTGCCACCTGCCCCTGACCAACCTCCAACGCCGTGCTATGCTCGACAGCTTGATCACCTTCATGCGCCTTCATGCTCCCGTGATGAACGACTTCCATTCGCACGAAGTGCTACAAGCCGTGCTGCAATAAAGAAAGCCAACCCGAAGGCTGGCTTTACAAACAATCAAAATGAATGAAAAAACAATACTAATCTTTTCAGACTATTTCAAGGTCACCGTGGTCTGACCCACCACCTTGCCGCCTTCTTCATAGACGTCGATGAAATAGGTGCCAGGACGCATTTCAAAGTTGGTGGGTTTGCTGTAATAGGCTCTCACTGCTGTCTCGGTGCCGTCGTAGTTGACACGCACCTTCTCGGTGAACTGCAGGGTCTCGCCATTGGCCTTGAATGAATACTCGTCACCCGTGCCCTTACTGATGATGGCCTTGGTGGGGTCAGCAATACGCACGTAGAACAGTTTGGTACCCGGCTCCACGAGGTCGTTGGCTGCCACCGTGAAGTCGACACGGATGCGCTCGGCACGGTCGGCACGGTCGGTGGTGGTTTCTTTGCCTCCACCCTTGAAACGCACGGCGCTGGCACTATAGTTATAGAGCTTCAGTGTAGCCGCTTGGTTCACCTTGTTGGCCAGCTCTTCCTTCTGACGGGTGAGGCTGGTGTTCTGACGACGCTCGGCTTGGTACTCCTCGCGGATGCGCTCGTTCTCAGCCACCAGTTCGCGGTTAACGGTATAGAGCGAGTCCATCTGACGCACATAGCGTTGCGATATCTCTTGCAACTGTGTGACTTTCTTCTTCACGCGGTTATAGTCCCATTGCGAATCAAGGAGTTTCTTGATCTCAACGGCATCAGCTTGGATGATGCTATCTTTCTCGGCCAGCTCTAGGCTCAACTCACCATAGCTGTCCTTTAACTCGTTGTGGACTCTCAGCAGACTGTCAACTTCGGCTTGGAAGTCAAGACGTTGCATCTCCTTCTCAGCTTCGAGTTCCTTCAAGTCGCTTTTCATATTGATGTTGCGCACGATGAAAAACACCAAGCCAATAACCAAGAGGCCAAGGATGGCATAGAGCCATATTGGCTGATTAGACTTTTTCTTGTTTTCTGAATCCATGACTTTTAGTTTTATAATTTTCTGCAAATATAGAAATATTCTTTTAATGGCCACTCTTTTTCATCCCACTTCTTCAAACCGGCTCTACCTTGGCCCTTGGAATATGCACGGGGATGCATTGACCCACCACATCGATGTAGACAATGAGATGGCGCTTGTTGCGTATGGTGTCGAGCCGTCCCGTGAGACCCTTCATCGGCCCGTTGATAATCCTGACCTTCTGTCCCACCTTTAAGTCTTCATCGTTGTGCATTTTGTATTCTTCGCCGTTTTCGAATTCTCTGACGAATTTCTTGATGGCAAGGATCTGGTTCTCTGGCACAACGACGGCTTCCTTCTCGAAACAAACGAACTTCACAACGCCATACACGTTGAGTATCGGGATGTATTGCTTGTCGTTGGAATAGACAAACACATACGACTTGAACAGTGGCTCTTCCACTTTCTTGCGGCGATCGCTCCACTGCCTGACCACTGTAATCATTGGGAGATAAGCTTGAACGCCCATATCCTCAAGTTGCGACAGCACTTTCTTCTCGGAGCGCGACCTGACGTAAAGGGCATGCCAATGTTTCTCGTTATGACTGTCCGTGTTATCAGAACCCATGCTTAACTCTATTTGTTTTTCTTATGATGCCTTTTCCCTCCGTCCTCGCTCTCGCCGTAATAGTCGCTGCCATAGCCGTAACCGTAGCCGTATCCATAGCCGTATCCATAGCCATAGCCGTACTTCTTACCACCATAGCCCTTTTCGGGTTTGAGACCATTGATGACGATGGAGAACTGCATGTCGCGGTTTTCAAGGTCCTTAATGATGCTGGCGAAGGCGTTCTTGTTGGTCACGCCCTGACGCACGATGAAGAGGTTGGCGTCGGAATAGCGCATGAGTAGCAAGGCGTCGGTGACCAAGCCGATGGGTGGCGTGTCGATGACGATATATTCGTAGCGCTGCTTGAGTTCCTCAAATAGCTCGTTGCACTTTTCGGAGGCAATCAACTCAGAGGGGTTAGGTGGAATGGGGCCACTGGTGATGAGATCGAGCGTCGGAATCTTGCCCGATGTCTGGATGATGTTGTCGAAGGGCTCCTTATTGCTCAGATAGCTACTCAAACCTACGTTGTTGTTGAGGCCGAACTCCTGGAAGAGCTTGGGCTTACGCATGTCGAAGCCGAGCAGCACCGTCTTCTTGCCGTAGAGGGCATAGATTGACGCGATGTTAATGCTGTTGAAGGTCTTGCCGATGCTCTGATCATCGCCAGTGACGAGCACGGTGCAAGGCAACTTGCTCTGCGTGATGAACTCGATGTTGGTACGTATCGAGCGGAACGACTCAGCCACGGGCGACTTGGGATTGTTGACGACCAGCAGCGGGTCTTTCGAATTGGTCTGTGCCACCTGTCCAACGATGGGATAACGAGTCAACTTCTCCACCTCGCTACGGTCGCTGATGGTCGACTTGAAGAAGTTCTTCAGGAAGAGGAACAATGCCGGTATCAGGAGGCCGATGAGGATGGCGATGAGATAGTTCATCGCGGTGCGCGGAGCAATCCTGCCCGTATGGTCGAGTCGAGCCTCGTCAAGAATCTCATTGTCGGGCGTGCTGGAGGCACGCAGAATCTGGGCCTCGGCACGACGCTGCATGAGGTATTTGTAAGTGTCATCAGTGAAGTCAAAGTTACGCTGGTAGTTGATGAGTTGCTGTTGCTTGCTGGGCAGCTGACGCGACTCCAACTCCAACGAGCTGATGCGGCGGTCTATCTCGTTGATACCCATCTGGGCGTTGTCGACGAGATTGTTGATGGTCTCAAGCAGAGCCTTCTTCGTGGTGACGATCTGTTCGTTGAGCTTCACTATCTGCGGGTGCTGTTCCGTTTGGGTGAGCAGCTGCGAGGCCTTAGATTGCGACAAGGTGACCAGATCGTTGACCAACTTGTTGAGCAAGGGGTCGTTGATGCCCATCGTGCTGGGGGCGGCCAGGTTCTCGGGGTCGTCGATCTGCACCTTGATGTAATTCTGCATGCGTTTGTAGATCTTTAGGTTGATCGACATCTCGGCGCGTTCCTTTTCCAAAGTGCGCAGGTTGGTGTAGACCTGGCTGGCTTGCAGGTCGAGGTTCATGAGGTCGTTTTGCTGACGGAAGTCCTTCAACTCAGTCTCGGCCTTGCTCAAGGTATCCCTGATACCTATCAACTCGTTGTCGATGAACTCGATGGTGTTTTCCGATACCTGGTTTTTCTTCTCCAAACCGCGAGTGACGTATTCATTCATCAGCATGTTGACGAACTCCACAATCTTTCTCCTGTCGGTGCCTTTCATCACGACGGCAACCACCGAAGACTCCTTGCTGATGGGGCTCACGCTGAAACTGCTCATCTGCCCGACGAGGGAAGAGTAGCTGTTAAGCCAAAAATACAACTTACGGCCACTCAATGATTTAGGATCAACGTTTTCATTCAGGGTGATGCGGATGCGGTTGTAGCCGTTATCGATCCACTCGCCTTGTTTGAAAGTGCCGTCAAAGTCAATGTCCGCCAGGTCGTTTTCGGTGGTTTCACACAGGATGAAGTCGTATTTGCGATAGCTCTCACTCACAGCGTGAAGATGGAAAGTGCCATCGTCCAAGAAAGAAATGTCGTAGGTGAGGCCGACGGCCTGCGGCACGCTGCGTTCAAACTCCACGTGGAATGGCGAACTCTTGTAGAGCTCGGTGCTTCCAATGCGGCCTTTGTCCATATAAGTTACCTCGATGCCCATCTTCTTCACAACGCGCTCGGTGAGCGTATACGACTTAAGGATGGCTATCTCATTATCGACATTCTGGATGTCGCCAAAAGCCATCGAAGTCATGATGGCCGTGGCATCGTAGCTGCTTCGGGCGTCCTTGATGAGGACGGTGCCCGAGGTCTGGTAGACCTTGGTGGAATAACGGTTGACGACGAAGCCGATAATCAAGGCAATCGCCACACAGATAACGAACAGATACCAATGATTCAAAGCGATGAAAATCAACTGCTTGATATCGACACTCTGCTCCTCATTGGATTGCTGCTGAGGGATGTATGCTTGCTTCTCTTTTGCCATGATTTATGTGACTATTTCTTGAATGCCAAATATAAAGTAACTGCGAGCGAGACCACGGAAAGCACCGTCGAATAGGGGAAGGTGGTGAAGCCCCATTGCTTGATCTTGAGTGGTTCCACATAGATGATGTCGTTGGGTTTCAGATAGTAGTATGGTGACGAGAGGATGTCGGCTGCGCCCAAGTTGACGGTAACGATCTCGGAGCCGTCATCGGTTTGACGGACGATTTTAACTTCCTCGTTCTTGGCAAAGTTGGTCATGTTGCCAGCCAAGGCGATGGCCTCAAACAGGTTGATGTGCGTCTGGTAGACGTTGTATTTGCCAGGCCTGTTCACCTCGCCGAGGATGGTGAGGTTGAAATTCGACAGCTTGACGATGAGGGTAGTCTGGTTGACAAACTTGGAGACCTCTTCTTGCAGCTTGTCCTTGGCTTGGTCTATCGTCAGGTTTTTCAGATAAATCTTTCCAGTGAGGGGTAGCTCGATGCAGCCATCCTCGTCGAGGGTGTACGACTGGAGATAGATACTGGCTTCGCTCGACAGTTGCATCGTGCGATTGCCTTCGCCTGCCATCGCGGCGGCACTGCGTTCGTCGACGGTGTTGAGGAAACGGATATAGAGGTTGTCGCCCGGCTGCAGCTTGTAGTTGACCGAGCGTTCGTTCACATAGTTGATGGATTTGTCATCGGCAACCATCTGTGCCTCTTTCAGAAGGATCATCTTCTTTTGGGGGACACACGAGGCGAAAGTCATCGCCAACAGCACTGCCGCCATCATAAACTTGAATGAATTACGTATGCTTTTCATTTTTCTTGATTGTTTCTCAGTTGTTGATAAGTGTTATCTCCTTAACTCCAACAATCGGGGTAATGGGCATCTTCTGTTCAAGATGGAAGCGATAGGTGCCCGGATCGCTAATTTGCAGGTCTTTGTTGATCGGGATGTCGAAAGTATAGCATCCATCAACGAGTTCGGCACTCCAATTGCCGTCGGCATCTTTGAGCTTGGGGATGTATTCCTTGCCTCTGTAACGCTCGCCATCGCTGGTGAACACAACAAAAACGAGGTCGATATAGTCGTAAGGATAGTCTTCGGTGAAACTGATTTTCAGGCTCAGGTTATACGTAGTCGGCTTGGTAATCTCGATAGTCTTGTCTACATAGTCGAATCGTTCCCACACGGTATTGAAGAAACTGCGCTGGATCAGCTCACGATTCTTTTCCTGACGGCCACATCCGAGGAGACCGCAGCATAAGACCAAAAACACCAAGGTGATTCTCTTCATTTTTCCATGCATAAAAAACCGCGCAAATGTACGAAAAAAAGTCAAGCGACCCCCATTCTCTGCCGTTTTTTAGAGAAAAGATTTTTTTTTCAAAAAAACACCGAAAACCCATATCCGATACCAAGAAAAACTTATACCTTTGTCAACCAATATAAAGACTATGAGAACGAAGAATAACAACTTGTCAACCAGAAAGTTACTAATAATTGGCATCTTCATAGCGGTAGGAGTGGCCTTCGTGATGAAATTGTTTGCACTCCAGGTCGTTGACCGCGATTATAAGGAGAAAGCCGACAACAATGCTTTGCGTTTTGTCACACAATATCCCGCCCGAGGCAAGGTTTTTGACCGTAACGGCGAGCTTTTGGTGTTCAACGAGGCGGTTTATGACTTGATGGTCGTCCCAAAGCAACTCAGCGACGCCATCCGGAAAGACACCTTAAACCCTTTCGACACGCTGATGTTTTGTCGTCTCTTGGAGATCGACAAGGAATCGTTCATCGAACGGATGAACAAAGCCAAAAACGAGTCGATGCTGAAGCCTTCCCCCTTCATGACGCAGGTGTCGAAGGAAAACTATGCCCACATCGCTGAGGTACTCTACCGTTTCCCGGGCTTCTATTTCCAGACCCGCACAGTGCGACATTACCCCAATTCAATCGCTGCCCACACCTTGGGCGACATCGGCGAGATCAGTAAGACCGAATTGGACAAAGACAAGGAGGGTGAAGGCTACTACCGCCAAGGCGACTACATCGGCAAGTCGGGCATCGAGAAGTCGTACGAGAAAGAACTGCGCGGCGTGAAAGGCCTGAAGGTGATGATGGTCGACGTGCACAACCGTGAAATGGGCAGTTACATGGACGGAGCGCTTGACAAGGAACCCGTGGCGGGCAAGGACATCTACCTTGGTATGGACGCCGAGTTGCAGGCCTACGGCGAGCGGCTGATGGTGGGCAAGATTGGCTCCATCGTTGCCGTCGAGCCGTCGACGGGACAAATTTTGGCCTTCGTCACCAGCCCCACTTACGATCCCAACCTCCTCGTGGGCCGCGAACGCGGCAAACACTACCAAGAGCTGAAGGACGACCCTATGAAGCCTCTCATCAACCGTGCCATCAGCGGCACATACCCTCCTGGTTCCACCTTCAAGACCGTGGTAGGCCTCATCGCCATGCAGAGCGGCAGCATCACACCGGCCACCTGCTTCCACTGCTCCGGACAGGGTTCCTTGCCTATCAAGTGCACCCACAGCCACGGCAGCAGCCCCGACTTCGCCAACGCCATCATGAACTCGTGTAACCCCTATTTCTACGAGTCGTTCAAGGCCACCATTAACAACCCGAAATTCGGTGGTATCAAGGAAGGTTATCAATACTGGAAGGACATGACTTACAAGATGGGCCTCGGCCACAAGTTCGACACCGACATCCCTGCCGAACGCTCGGGCAACATCCCATCGCGCGAATACTACGACAAGATGTACGGCGGCCAGTGGAACTCTGTGACCATCCGCTCGTTGGGCATTGGCCAAGGCGAAGTTTTGGTGACACCGCTGCAACTCGCCAACATCGCGGCCATCATCGCCAACGAAGGCTACTACTATCCACCCCACCTCATCAAATGCTTCGGCGACACCACTGCCATCCCCGAGGTGATGACCACCAAGATGGACCCAGGCATTGACCCGAAACACGTCCGCGTGATGAAGCGCGGCCTGCGCACTGTGTTCAGCGGCCCTCACGGTACAGCACGTCGCTACGAGTTGAAGGACATCCCACAGTGTGGAAAGACAGGTACCGCACAAAACCCGCACGGCAACTACCACTCCAACTTCATCGCCTTTGCCCCTGAAGAAAACCCAAAAATCGCCATCGCCGTCATCATCGAAAACGGCGGCTACGGTGCCACCTGGGCTGCGCCCATCGCCAGCCTCATGATCGAAAAATACATACGAGGCTATACGGTACGCGAAGACCTGGAAAAACGCATCATGGAAGGCAGAATCTCATATAAGAACGAACGATGAGCGAAAGAAACAGCATCATAGGAAAAATCGACTGGGTGACGGTGCTCATCTACCTCGCATTGGTCATCATCGGCTGGTTCAGCATCTTCTCAGCTAAATACGACGAGATGCACCCCAGCATCTTCGACCTATCGCAAGTGTATGGCAAACAGCTGATTTGGATCGGTGCCTCACTACTCATCGGCTTTGTCATCCTCCTTATCGATGCCAAGTTCTTCAATGCCTTCTCTTTATGGTTTTACATCTTTTTCCTCGTCGCCCTACTCGCGGTGTTGGTTTACGGCAAGGCCACCAAAGGCGCCACCTCGTGGATTGAATTTGGACCCATCAAATTCCAGCCCTCCGAATTCGCCAAAATGGCCACAGCCCTGGCTCTCGCAGGTTACCTCGACCGCCTCGACGTGGACCTGCAAAAACGCAAGGACCAGATTGTCGCCGCTGTTCTCATCCTCATCCCCATGGCCTTGGTGCTATTGCAAAACGATACGGGATCTGCCATCGTCTTCGTCTCGTTCATCTTCGTGCTTTACCGCGAGGGCTTCCCTGGCGCAGGCTGGGCGATGACGGCGGGCGCCACTGCCATCCTTTTGTTTGTCTGCACTTTACTTTGGAGCCAAAAAGTGATGTATATCATCTTGGGCAGCTTGCTTGTCCTCTCTGTGGTGTATTACATTGTGACCAAAAAGAAAGGCATTGTCAAGATGCTGGCTGTGTTCGCCTTCATGTTTGTCTTCGTCTTCTCAGTAGACTATGCTTTTCACAAGGTGCTGCAACAGCACCAGCAAAACCGCATCCTCGTCATGCTGGGCAAACTCGACGATCCTCAAGGCGTAGGTTATAACGTGCACCAATCAAAGATTGCCATCGGCTCGGGCGGCTTCACCGGCAAAGGTTTCCTGCAAGGCACGCAGACCAAATACGACTTCGTGCCTGAGCAACACACCGACTTCATCTTCTGCACCGTGGGTGAGGAAGGCGGCTTCGTAGGCACGGCCGTCGTAGTACTGCTCTATGTGGCCCTACTGGTGCGCATCATCATCCTTGCCGAACGACAACGATCCACTTTCAGCCGTGTGTATGGCTATGCCATCGCAGGCATCTTGTTTGTCCACGTGGCCATCAATATCGGCATGACCATCGGTTTGGTGCCTGTGATCGGCATCCCCCTGCCCTTCCTGAGCTATGGCGGAAGCAGCATGTTGGCCTTCACCATGATGTTGGCCATCTTCGTGAAACAGGATGCTAACCGATTAAACATTTTGTAAAATCTATCACCCTACGGGGTTCCGCCTAGTCCCGTAGGGACGACGGACGATAAGCAGGGGTGAAATGCAATGCAACCCCTGCTGAAAAACGCAATGAATCCTCTGACCCCGTAGGGGTGACAGGACTACTCCTCAAAAATCGACGTAATCCCAAATTTTGTGACATCAAACAGCCCTCGGTCGCTGAGCTTCAACTCAGGGATGACGAGCAAGGCCATAAATGCCAATGTCATGAAAGGCGCAAACAGCGTCGACCCTAATCGTTTGGCCAAAGCGTCAGCATTCTTATAGGCCTGAGCCACCTCGTAGCCATCCTCATTGCTCATCAGTCCGGCCACGGGCAGGGGCACCGCCACCATTTCAGTGCCGCAGTAAGCCGTCACGCCACCTGTGTGCTCAATGAGCAGGTTGACGGCATGGAGAATGTCGTTGTCGGTGGCGCCCACCGCCACAATATTGTGGCTATCGTGCGCCACACTCGACGCCAAGGCACCGCGTTTCAGCCCGAAGCCCTTGATAAAAGCCACGGCAGGTTTATTAGGTTGATAGCGATTGACTACCACCATCTTTAGGATGTCGCGATCCACATCGCTGACAATGCCGCCATCGACCACCTTGGGCTCGGCAATGCCACACTTGGTGATAAGCTGCCCGTCAAAACACTCTATCACCTTGATTTTCTTTCCTTTGTCGGGAACAAAGAGGTCTTGGGCATACAAATAGGGACGCTCAAAGATGTTCGGTGTAGCGGTCTCCTTATACTTGAAGTTCGGGACTCCTTTTTCGGCCACCAACTCACCTTTAATATAGGTCTGCTTGGCGACGGGGCGACGTATGTCGTCGACCACGATGAAATCAGCATCATCACCCTGTTGCAACATGCCGACTGACAGGTTGTAATGCCGCACAGCGTTGAGCGAGGCAGCTTTCAGAACGTCCATCACATCGTAACCCAGCTCGATGGCCCGACGCACCAACACATCGATATGACCTTCGTACAACTCGTCGGGATGCTTGTCGTCGGAGCAGAACATCAGCTTATCCGGATGGGTGGCCATGAGCGGGATGAGGGCCTCAAAGTTGCGGGCGGCGCTGCCCTCGCGGATGAGAATCTTCATGCCAAGGCCAATCTTTTCCAAGGCACCAGATATGCTGAAGCACTCGTGGTCGGTAGTGATGCCGACGCCAACGTATTTCTGCAAGTCGTCGCCTGTCACTGCCGGTGCGTGCCCGTCGATGGGCTTGCCATGGCGCTTCGCCGCTGCAATCTTGCGCATCATCTCGGGGTTGCCATTGATGACGGCCGGGTAGTTCATCACCTCCGAGAGGTAACAGATGTCGGGCGAAGCCATCAACTCTTCGATGTCGTCAGCGTCGAGGATGAAACCCGACGTCTCGAATGCCGTGGCTGGCACACAGCTCGGTGCACCAAAGAAGAACTTGAACGGCACCTTCTTGCCATTCTCGACCATATAACGGACGCCTTCCTTGCCGAGTACATTGCCAATTTCGTGCGGGTCACTGACAGTGGCCACGGTGCCGTGGCAGACCGCCAAGCGGGCAAACTCCGAAGGCACCAGCATCGAGCTTTCGACATGCACATGCGCATCGACGAAGCCCGGCATGATGTATTGTGTGTTGCCCACGGGTTGCTCTTCAATCTTAACAATCTTGCCGTCTTCGACGACGACCACACCCGAAAAGATCCTAGAGTTGACGAGGTCGACAATCTGGCCTCCGATGGTGAAACTGTTGTTCATAGATGCTGGTTATTTAAGGATAAAGCTCGCTTAAGAACGGACGAACTTCCTTGCCAGCAAGTCGAAACTGTTGGCCAGACGGTCGGCAGGCGAAAGGTCTTCTTCGCCCATCACATCATAATTCAGCGTCTTGACCGCAGCCTTCGTCTCGCTGTCGATGACCATCAGCACGCCTTCAACCTCAACTTTGATCCGAGGTGGGATGCGCATCACCGACACTCTCCTCGTAAGGTTGTTCACCTTGACCACGACATAATACTTTTCGTTACCATAACTGTCGGACATGGTCATGTCTTTGCAACTCTTGTTGAAAGCATTGATGAATGCATTCTTCGATATCTGAATCCTCTCTTCGTAAGTGTCGCCGCAGAAGGTCTGGAACGACTCCTTGACTTGCCAAGTGGCACTAGAGAAATCCATCTCTACCCTGATGACAGGGTTCTCTTTCAGGTTCTCCCTGAGGAAAGCCATGATGTTTCTGTTGTCTCCCATATTGATAAAGTATTTGTTCTTGAAATGAAAAGAATTACCGCTACAAAGATACAAAAAATCCCATATCAGACAAATGTTTTCTTTCCTTATGAAAACAAAGAGAACACTGGTTCACCGCTTCTCAAAATGCTGGTAGTCCTTCGAGTTGCGCCAGTCGCCACCCCATCTGAAGCCATAGGAGGAAAAGGTCTTCTTGCAATAGTCATCCTTGTCGATCTTATGTTCGAAATTCTTCGTCCTGTCCACATAATCCTTCGCTGTCGCTGGACGAACGCGTTCTCCCCTGACAAAAGGATTTTGCAAGGGGTTGACATCCACAGCCATGCCGAAAGCGTGGCGCGAGAGCCTGCTGGTGCCTGGCACCGTGCGATAGTTGAAGCACGAGGTGTTGTTGGCTTGCATCGAAGCCTCGTCGGAGGCATCGAAATCGTCCACCAACCGAATACTATTGATGGGATAGGATTCAGCAAACAAATCCCTGAAAACACAGAGCAGGTCATGGGCGATAGCTCGGTTGCACACCAACTCTCCCCGTTGGATGTGACCTTCAAAATCGTAGTGGTAAACAGTGAGATAGCGAAGCTCGTCATAACCGATGCGGGCCTCATCCTTCATCGACTTGCCCTGCATCCTCGCCTTCACCGTCTCAGGCACTGACTGCGAGAAAAAGACATACTCCTTAAATTGCACCGTATCGATGTTTTCGCCCTCTATCCCATCGACGGATACCGTCAGAGATGGGTCAACCTGTTCTTCCACGACGGTTTCGCCCGAGGACCGCTCCTCTTTTTCTGTCGCTTTGTTTTCAGCTTGGTTGACGCACGAAGCCATCATGCCCAAAACAAGTGCGAAACACAAGGGTAAAAAGAGGGTCTTCAACATAAATCTTTGATTTTTAGGCCGCAAAAATACGAAGTTTTGCCTTACTCTGTGTCGCCGAAACTGAAGTTTTCCCTATCTTTGCGCCATATTAAGAATGACTATGCCACAAAACCCACTCTATCCCGTCATACGCCTCTACCCGGGTAAGGACGACGCCCTGCGACGTTTCCACCCTTGGGTGTTCTCAGGCGCCATCCATGATGCCGCCGAAGGCCTTCAGGCTGGCGACACGGTCACCGTCACCGACTACGACGGCAACATCCTTGGCACAGGCTTTTGCGAGTCGGAGAGCATCGCTGTGAAGATGCTCTGCTTCGACAACCGCAAAATCGACGAATGGTTTTTCTTAGACCGCCTCAACCAAGCCTACGAAGTCAGAAAAACCATGGGTCTCACCCTTAACGCCCACACCAACTGTTTCCGTCTCGTCCACTCGGAGGGTGACGGCTTGGCAGGCCTCATCGTCGATGTATACGGCCACACCGCCGTGGTGCAGGCCCAAACAGAGGGCATGGCGCTTCACCTCAAGGAGATTGTCCGCGCCCTCAAGCTCATGCCCGACCTCGGGCTGCAAGCCATCTACAACAAGAGCGCCGACGCCATGCAACGCATGGGCAAGGAAGATGCCATCACCGAAGACGGCTATCTCTTCGGCAGCCAATTAGATGAAGTAATCTTGGAAAACGACAGCCGCTTCCTGCCCAACTGGGAGGAAGGCCAGAAGACGGGCTTCTTCTTAGACCAGCGCGAAAACCGCGAGCTGGTGCGCCGCTTCGCGCAGGGCAAGACCGTCCTCAATGCCTTCGGCTACACAGGCGGCTTTTCCGTGACGGCACTCAAGGGAGGTGCTCGACGGGCCGTCACCGTCGACGCATCGAAGAAAGCCATGACCATGGCTGAGGCCAATATCGAGCTCAACGGCTATTCAAAGGAAGAAAACCCTTGCCGTGTAGCCGACATGAAGGAATACATCACCGAGATGCGCGAGGGCGCCTTCGATCTCATCATCCTCGACCCTCCAGCCTTCGCCAAGCGGCACCAGGACCGTCACCGCGGATTGGGTGGATACAAATATCTCAACGCCGAGGCCATCAAACGCATTGCCAAGGGTGGTATGCTGTTCACCTTCAGCTGCTCGCAAGCCGTCGACAAGGCTACTTTCCAAGGCATCGTCACCGCCGCCGCCATCGAAGCCAAACGTAACGTGAGGATCGTCGAACAGCTATCGCAGCCTGCCGACCATCCCATCAACATCTTCCATCCCGAGGGGGCGTATTTAAAAGGATTAATGCTTATTGTGGAATAAAAAATGCGGAATGATGAATAATGAATGCGGAATGAGCCTACCCAAAGGCAATCATTCCGCATTCCTAATTTTTAATTCCGCATTGCTAGTTATCTGCCACCCAAGAGAGCACCCGGCTTATGCGGACGCTTCATCGCCTGTCTACCCGCCGACTTTGATGTCGTCTTGCTGAGACGTTTCAGATAGGCTTTCTCCATGTAGTCGACATTGTATTCGTTTTCATAGATGAACGAGTCGCCGTCCCAACCGGAAATCTTCATCATGAACGTGCGTGAATAGACGTAAGGATAAGAATACTTCATGTTCATGTAAAGCGTCGATTCTTCTTCGACATAAGAATAGGTGAAAGTGGTCACCAAGGTCGTGTCGGGGTTGTAGATATACGACTCATACTCCTGCGTCTCGCTGTTCCAGTCAGTCCAGACGGTATCGACGTCACTGTCTAACATCTCGCCCGTTTTGTCTTCCCTGAAAATCAGCTTGATGCAGTTGTCGGGATCGTCCAAATCGTAGTCAACATATTGCATCGAGGCCGCAATCGGGTTGCCCGCATAGTCGATGTTGTAGTATTCAATTCGCTCGACACCCCAGGTACCGACAAAGGATTTGTAATCGATTTTGTTGTTGCATGAGGCAAACAACAAGGCCGTCAAGGCCAAAGTCATAATAAAAGTCAGTTTTTTCATCTTTTTATATTTTACTGTTAATCAATTCGTTTCAAGAAAAATTTCTCAAAAAAAGGAATGGTCTCGGAGACATGATTGGTCCACGAGGCCACCAAGATAGTGTCGTTCAGTGTTTCCACGTCGAAAGCGGCGGTTTTCTCGTTGTGAAGCAGCGAGCCATAGATACCTAACAGCCATGAGCTGCTTTCGATACGGATGCGCTGCTCAACAGAGTCGTAGACATAGTCGCATTTGAACTCCTTGATATAGGCAGGGCTGTTGTTGAGTTTCAGCAAGCCCTTACCTGTGGCGTAGAAGAACACCTCATAGTCTATGGTGTCTGCGTGGGGATCATAGCAAATTGTGTCCCAACGGTCGACACCGGCAGCGGTATCCACGCGATGGCTGACATATTGCTCACAAGCCCAATGTCCCACGACGGGTGTATCAAACAACAATTCATCTTCTTTGTGACACGAAGCCAGCATCACAAGGGCCACCAAGGCCATGAATCCTATTTGAATCAGCTTTTTCATCATTAAATACGTTGCAAAAATAGGAAAACTATTGTTTCGGCGATAAAAAGTGAGCCAAATCTTCGATTCGACGGAGTCAATAACTCAAATATCGCGCCAAAATTTCTATTTTTGCTGCACAAAAACACCGCTATGCGTCCCAAAAACTACCTATTAATATTATTATTGCTCGCGCTGACCGTCTTTTCCGCTAACGCACAAGACGTGCTCACCGTGATGCAGTACAACTTGTTGGAATACGGCAATTATCAAAGCGGCTTTGCCGACTGTTATGAGACCAACAACAACACCCAACGCAAAGACGAATGCATTCGCACCCTGTTGGATTATGTGAAGCCCGACATCTTCACCGTATGCGAGTTTGGCGCCACACAAGCCCTGCTCAACGACTTCGTGCGACACAACCTCAACATCAACGGGGCCAACTACTGGAAGACCGACAACATCATCAACTACGCGGGCAGCAACATCATCAACCACATCTTTTACGACTCCCGCAAGATGGAACTCAAGAAACACGTGGCACTGCGCACCAACCCACGCGACACAGACATCTACGAACTCTACCTGAAGACGCCCAACCTGGCCGCCGGCGACACTGTCAAACTCATTTGCATCGTGGCCCATCCCAAGGCGGGACAAGGCTACGAGGCCGCGCGCCGCGCCCAAATGCAAATCGCCATGGACTATATAAACCAATATTACCCCAAAGATAACGTGTTGATTATGGGCGACTTCAACATGTATAGTGCCAGCGAGAGCGGCTACAAACTGCTCACCCAGACCTACAGCAACCCTGAGATTTGTTTTATGGACCCCTTAGCATACATTGGTGGCGTGGGCGAATGGAGCAACAACAACTCTTTTACCGCCTTCCACACACAATCGACCCGCTCCTATTCCGAGGAATGTTTCTCGGGCGGCGGGTTGGACGACCGCTTCGACTTCATCCTAATGGCCGACGAAATCGCCTTCAGCTACAACCACATGCGCTATGTGCAAGGCTCCTATAAGGCCATCGGCAACGACGGGCACCATTTCAATATGAGTATCAACCAAAGCAACACGTCGGTGCCTGCCGACGTCGCCGAAGCCCTCTTTGACGGCTCCGACCACCTCCCCGTGACGATGAAGATTGCGGTGGATGTACATCTCGGTGTCGACGACACCGAGGCTGAGAGCCTGCAAGCCTCTGTTGCACCCAATCCGGCTTCCGACAAAACCGTGGTACACTTTTTCAACCCCACGCAGGGACAAGTGGAATTCGGTTTGTATTCGCTGCAAGGGCAATTGATGGCCAAGGAATCCAACCATTTCGATAACGGCTCACAACAACACGAATTATCGTTGGAAGGACTGACGAAGGGATTTTATTTGCTGCAAATGAAGCATGATAATGGCTGGCATCAAACGGTAAAAGTTGTTATTAAGTAAAAACAGGCCTCAACAGGTATGTCATCCCTACGGGGGCTGGTGGGCAAAGGCATGGGATCTATAGCTGTTGAGGCCGTCATTATAAGACTTTTACCTCTTATTAACCGCTTTCCAAAGATTCTTATCCTACAATCCCGCTGCCCATAGATTCCATGCCTACACACTACCTCTGCAGGAATGACATGAGCAGCGGGGCTTTGACATGGGAGACTGGTATTTTCAGGCTTTAGAAAGCATGTCATCCCTACGCTGAACCGAGCGGTGGCATGGGATCTATGCTTCCTAAAGCTATTTTTTACTCTCCTACAACAATCCTCATTCCATCCGAATACGCACTAAACTCCGGCGCATACTGGCACTGGATCAAGGCGTAGCCATTGTTGAGGTGGCCTTCCTTGGTGACGAACATGCTGTACTCCAGCTGGTGCGTGCCCTTGGGCAGGAACTCGATGAAGAACTCCATGTCGGTGTCGGTGTTGCTCTGGTAGTAGCTCATGCGGTCGTTGTACTCGTAGCGCGAGATTTGCTCTATCGGTTCGAAGCCTGCTGCGCGGAGGTCTTTTACGAAGACATAGCTCATATCCTGCTGGCTGGTGAAGGTGATCTTCACGGTTATTTTATCTCCTACTTTTAAGGTCGGCCCTTCGACAAACTCAGGGACCTTAGATCCTACAGGAACCAAAACCTTGCCCTTGTCGGTCACCGTCTCCACAAACAGCTCACGCTTGATGGTGAAGCCTGATTCATCACTCTTCACTTCGTCAATCGGGACGAAATACTGGCGGAATAGGCCACCCCATACCAAGTGCGGGGTCGGGTTGTTGACGGTGAGCTGTCGCATCTCCTGCGTCACCTCGTTGGCGTTCCAACGGCGCTGGATGAAACCCGTGCCAGCCACTCCACCTTCTGTACTAATAGGCGTGTTGCCGAAGCGCAGGGTGACTTCCTTGCCTTCCTCGAACCAGTCGCTACCGCGCATCAACAGAGCATAGATGGCGTCGGCAGTGGAAGCCGAATTCTCCCAACTGTTGGTCTGCTTTTGGGTGAGCAGCCACACACGCAACTCATCAAGCATCTCTTGATTCTGGTCGATTTCAGCAAAGGCCGCCATGATGTTGGCATGGGTGGCAATGTGCGACTCGAACGAGAAGTACTTCTTCGGCCAATACATACCGATTTGTTCGTTCTTCTGGGCACATTCCTTGAAGCTCTGAATCATCAGTTTGGCGGTCTTCTCGTTGCCGTTACGGTAGAGCACCAAGGCACCTTTCGAGCGTTGGTTGAAGTTGAATGAGGTCCACTCCTTATCGAAGCTCTTGAGGTAGTAGTCTTTCGCCTTGGCGAAATCCTTGTCGGAGTTCTGCACGTCGAAGAAACTCAAAGCATAGAGCTCGGCCAAGGTGTTGGAGCCGATGGGCCAGTCCTTGCCTTTGCTGTGCTTCTTCATGTAGCGGTAGGTCTCGGCCACATCGTATTCGAGATAACGTACGGCCTTGTCGCAGATGCGGTGGGCCGTGTTTTGGTCGGCCCTGCTCAACGAACTCAAGGCACCCATCTTCTGCAGTTTACCCATGCCGCTGAGGATGTAGGTGGTGATGTAGGCACTCTCAGGCATGCCGTCCATCCAAGGCCAGCCTCCATTGTATTTCTGCTTCTGTTCAATGAGATTCAGGGCGTTGGTCTGCTGACTGCGGAGCGTGTTCACCTCGAAGAGCGTGGCGATGCGGCTACGCTGTTCGGTCTCGCTCTTGGCCTCCAGCACCCAGGGCGTCTCTTGCAGCATGATGGCCTTCAAGTCTTGGTCTTTCTCGAGTTGCGAGAGCAAGGCATCGGGCGTCTCGATCTGCCACTTCTTGATGTAGTTCAAGAGGTTCGGAATGTGGTCGGCGATGTAGGACGACAGCGTGTTGGCGTAGAACACGTAGAAAGCTGTCTCGGCGCGGTCGGTCTTAACGTTGGCCAGGTAAGGCAGGGCCTGCACGGCATACCATACGGGGTTGGTGCTGAAGTTAAGTGTCAGGCTGTAGTCGCGCTCGTGGCTGTCGGGGTTGGCGATAGCCTCGAAGTCGAAGACCTGTTCGGTCTCAGCTTTCACGGTGATGGGCAGGGTCTGTGTCATGAATATCTCGCTGCTCAGCACGGGAAGTAGGTGCTGCTCAGCGTCGCTGAACTGCCCCGCGTAGGCCGTGAAACGGAAGGCCAAGAGGCTGAGGTCGTATTGTCCCGCCACCTTCCAGCGCACTTCCTTGCTGCGACCAGGTTGGATGGTCTCCATCGAAATAGTAGAGGTCCCTGAGCCTGTCGAAGGGCCGGTCTCAACAATCATGTCAATCGGCTGCATCGAGCCTGCATCGAAGATTTCAAGTTTCGCCTTGGGCGTGACAGGCTCGTCACCCGTGTTGATGACGTTGGCCACGAACCACAATGTGTCGTTGTCGTACATGTAGCGCGGCATGTCGGCCATGATCATCATAGGCTTGGAAGAGGTGAAGGTGTAGTCCTTGCGGCCCGTCTTGCGGTCCTTGGTGTAGGCCAGCAACATCAGACGCCAACGCGTGAGGGCGTCGGGCATGGTAAAGCTGAAGGTAGCACTGCCATCCTTGTTGGTGCGCAACTGCGGGAAGAAGAATGCCGTCTCGTTGAAGTTCTCACGGAGGGCAGGTTCGGCTTTTTCGCCTTTGCCACCCGAAGAATTGGGAGTTTCCTGTTTTGCTATTTCTTCCATATCCTCCTCTACCTCAGCCGATTCAACATAGGCATTGACCATCTCGTACTTTTGCACTACACTTCCTGCCATGGGCGCGTCTAATTCCTCCAGTACCATCTCGTCGTACACCGCTCTTCCTAAACCACCGGCACGGCTTTTATTATAACGGTAGACACGGATGTAATCGAAGAACGGCGCATCGGAAGGCAGACTGAAGTTGAACAATTCCGCAAAATAGTAGTATTCCAAGCCTGTGTAAGAAGAGGTGAAGCCGTGGGCATCGGTACCGAAGCTGCGGCTGCTGACACTTGAAGGCGACATGCTGAACCACCAATAATGGCTCGTGAATTCGTCCAATGAGGCATCGTACATCCCTGCCAGCAAACCGGCTTCCAAAGGCTTGTCCTTGAAGTCGCGGACGGTCACCTCCCAAGTCTCCTCGGCGCCAGGACTAAGCTTATCACGCATCGTGGCCAGTTTTACATCCAAATCATAGTTGTCGAAGGGCACAGAGACCCCTATATGACCCGTGTTGAAGCTACTTTCCTTCACGAAGGCATAACGCCAGCAGAGTCCGCCACGGTCTTGCTCCGTCACCTTATAAGAAAGAGTCTGCACGCCGTTGCTGATGCTGATTTTCTTGTCCAAGCGAATCTCGTCGCCATGGAGCAGCTGCACCCAAATGTCGACATCTTTGGCCGCACTGCCGATGCTGAGTTGAATCTCGTCGCCGGGATGTGCCGTCGACTTGTCCTGATGCGCCCATTCCATCGTGGTGTAGGGAAGTTTTTTGGAGTCCTTCTCAAAGACAGTGAACTGCTGAGAAATCTTGGCCAAGGTGT
Organism: uncultured Bacteroidales bacterium; assembly: GCA_947303625.1. Taxonomy (GTDB): domain Bacteria; phylum Bacteroidota; class Bacteroidia; order Bacteroidales; family F082; genus Limimorpha. The sequence goes on from CAMYYV010000007.1 coordinate 34,498, forward strand.
CGTCAAGGCTTGTGAGCTCCACGACATATTTTCCGGGTGCCAAAGCCTTGCCTTCATAAAGCTTGGCCTTGTCGTCCACCATGATTTCAGATTCAAAGACCAAGGTCCCTAAGCCTGTCGAAGGGCCGGCTTGCTTATCATAGAAACTATATGCAGGGAACAACCTCTCCAGTTCAGCATCGCTCAGCAGCTGCCTGTCCAGTTTATCTGAACGTCCCATCGCCTCAAAATAATTGATTTTGGCGACATCCTCATAGCGATAAATCTTGCGCGCGATGCGGCTCTTGGCAGGCTGCCAGCTGAGGTTGCTCACATTGATCTGATACTTACCGATGTCGGATTTCTCTACCACGGCAGGCAGGTCTGTGCTGATGGCTATTTCGTTGTAGCCCGCGCGGATGCTATAGGTGTCGGCATGGGTCTCGCCCTGTTTGCTTGTGGCTGTCACCTCGATTTCGTAAGTGAACACAGGCTGTTTCTCAGGTGCAATGCTCAGCGAAGGCTTGAGGTTGAAGGTGACGGCAAACTTACCGTCGGCGTCGGTACGAGCCTTGCCGTAGGTGATCTGCTCGTCTTCGACAGTCGGGTACCACCACCACCAGCAACGCCAAGGGAAGGAGGTCTTGCGGATGACCCGGTAGCTGTATTCCACATCGTCCAAGCCGAAGCCGGCATAGGCCTTCACATCGCCACGCACCGTCACTTCCTGGTTGAGTTTGTATTGCTCTTTCGGGCGCTCGAAGCTCACCTCGAAGGTCGGGCGCTTGTATTCTTCTACGCGAATGCTGGCACTGCCTTCTTTGGCATTGAGGCGGAACACACCGTTCAACCGGTCGGTGGGGATGACAAATGAGCCGCTGAACGTGCCGTATTCGTCGGTGGTGAAGTCGGCCCTGGTAATCTCCTGCCAATTGGTATCGCGGAACGAAACATATTCTGAATAGCCGTTGACGAGGCTCACCTCACCACCCTGGCTACGCGTCACGATGCCCTGGAAGTAGACGGTTTGGCCGGGACGGTAGATGGCGCGGTCAGTGTAGAGCCTCGTGGTGTAGTCTTCCCTGGTGGTCTGGTAACGTTCACTGAGACGGAAATTGTTGTCCGACAGCAGGATGTCATCGCCCTTACGCAGGTTGATGCTGAAGGAGTTGTCGCTCGTTTTTTTCACTTCAGCTTTGCCATTGCGGTCGGTTTTCGGAGTGTCAACGATGATGGTCTTGTACTCACGGGCTTTATAGTCCCACTCGCGACGGTAGAGTTCCACGGTGACGCCTTCCACGGTTTTCCCCGTTTTGCGGTCCACAGTCACTACGGTCATCTCATTGTCCTTTTGGTCGGTGATGAAGCCAAGGCTCGACACCTGGAAGGAAAGCACAAGGGTCTTGTCTTCATTGCTGATGCCTTTTTGTGTGGTGGCGGTCAGGAAGTAGATGCCGCGCTCCAAAGAGGGAAGAGCTATCAAAGTGCTGTGCTGGCGGTAGTCAGTCTCGGTAACCAAACTGAGCTCCTGTTCCGCAATAGCTTTTTTCTTGTTCAGTGCCTTGAGTCTGTCTTCACTGTCCATCTCTTTCAGTTTCTGCAGCTCGTTTTCGCTCACCTTGACAATCCTATAATAGGGTGCGGTGGTGTTGCGGTATTCCAACACGGCAGGGATAGCTTCGTTAGGCAGCTGCACTGAATTAAGGGAGATGTGGATTTGTGGCTCTTCGATGCGTTTGACGAGATTTTGGCAGCTCTTCGCGCCCTTCGATTTCGGGAACTTGGCAATGGACTGCTCGCACATCGCCTTGGCTTTTTTGTAGTTGTCGAAATAGGCGCTATTACCGCTGTTGCTTTCCTGCTGATCGATCAGGTTGCGTGCCACCAGTGCGGTAATCTCGGCCGAAAGCGGGTTGTCGTTGTGCTGTTCCTTCAAGCTTTCCATTGCGGCTTGGTATTGCGCGTCCTTATCCAAGATGGAGTTGACAAATCCAAAACGCTTGAAGTCGTTGTAAATCAGCACATCCTCATTGTCTTTTTTGAGGTTGTAGGCAATCAGTTCTTGGTAGATTTTGAGACATAGGGTGAGTGGATTGTCGGCCTCGCCCAAGTCGGCTTTCACGAAGTCCTTGGCGGGCAGCCACCACGCATCGGTCTCGCCTTCCACATCGTCGGCATTAGCTTGTTCCTTATAGTAATTTGCCACGCGGTGAAACATGAACTCAAACAGCGATGCCTCGTATTCGAGATATTCCGAATGGTTATCATTGTTTTCATAGAGTTCCATGAAATCCAACGTCTTTGCCTCTTTCAACGCCTCGACGGGTTTCAGCGCCTCGGCATAATGCTCGTTGATGCGGATGCGGAAACTCTCCTTGTCCCAATATTTCATCTCCACTTTCGATAGGTCGCCGTCGATAGCCAGGTTGTCGTTGATGGTCCACTCGTTGTTGTCGAGGTATTCGGCATAAGCGCGTGCGATTTCCTCATGCAACAAGGCATCGTGCACAGCGTCGAGTTGTCCGACTTTGCTCTCGATATACTGGATAAAGGCCTGTTCGGGGTCTTCCTCTACGGTAAATTCATAGATTTTCTGCCTGAAGAGCCAAGTCTTCAGCAGTTGGGTCTGGTTTTTGTCCTTCGAGGCCTTCGCCTCGATGGCATTAAGCTCTTTCTCTGCCGACTCTGGCAGGTCTTTTTCGAGGTTCTCCTTTACTTTTTTCCACATAGTCTCATAGTTGTTTTTCGGGGTTTGGGGATTGTCGGATTGGTTGGGGTTCTTGCCTGGCATGGCAAAAGCCAACACGCCGATAGCCACTAAGGCAACAGTGGCAATGATGATTCCGGTGCGCTTCATGGTTCAAGAGTTTTTGATAATAACGCAAATTTAGCAAATTTCGTGCAAAAAAACTTATCTTTGCAGCGTGAAAAAACTAAATGACATCATTTCGCCCATCAGCAACGAGTTGCAGCAGTTTGAAGCCTTCTTCGATCAAACCATGAAGGCCGAGACCGAACCTATGGACAGCATCATGCGTTATGTGCGCGAAACGCGAGGCAAACGTCTGCGGCCCATTCTGGTATTGCTCAGCGCGAAACTCTTCGGCGAGATCAACCAACAAACCTTCAGCGGCGCCACCATCGTGGAGATGATCCATTCGGCCACACTCATCCACGACGACGTGGTCGACGACGACGACATCCGTCGGGGACAAAGCTCGGTGAAAGCCCGCTGGGACAACTCCACCGCCGTACTTGCCGGCGACTATCTCCTGGCCAAGGCCATGCTGATGCTTGTCCAACTCGGCGACTTCGGAATCATGCAAGAGATGCTGCACACCGCCGCTTCCATGAGCGAAGGCGAGCTATTGCAGAATCAGGTGATTGAAAACATTGATGCTATCGCTCTACAGGCACAGCACAACCTTCCCACAGACATCAACCAGTATCTCGACATCATCACCCGCAAAACCGCCATGCTCATGCGCTCGTGCTGCGCCGTGGGTGCACTCTCGACGAACGCCTCAAGCAAACAAGTGAAGGAGATCTCTGATTTCGGTCTCAATTTCGGACTCCTCTTCCAGCTCCGCGACGACATTCTGGACAACGAGAACGTCGAAATGGCCCAAGCCTTGCTGCCCTCCTATTATGAAAAGACCCTGAAGGCCCTGGAAGGCTTCGCTCCTTCGGAAATTACCACAGCACTGAGGGATTTGACCGTGTTTTGTGCGGAACGGGAAGGTTAACATCACACAGATAGAATACTACACTCGAACCATACCCCTCATGGCGGAAGAATATCCGCCATCTATTAAAAGTGTTCCTATCACTCAAGAGATGGCGGGTCAAGCCCACCATGAGGCCAGGGGAATATGGATGAGGCTAGAAGTATGTATTATTCGCTGCTTTATCTGTAACGGAAACAAAATATTTCGTATCTTTGCACGCTAAATTAGGAAGTATAGTATATGAGCAACAACTACAAGGAATATAAGCAGCTGAATCTCACGGAGACAGCCGACACAATCCGTAAGTATTGGGAAGAGAATGACACCTTCCAAAAGAGCCTCGACAACCGCGACAAGGCCAACGCCTTCGTGTTCTTCGAAGGCCCGCCGAGCGCCAACGGTGTGCCGGGTATCCACCATGTGATGGCTCGCTCCATCAAAGATGTGGTATGCCGTTATCAGACCCTGAAAGGCAAACATGTCGTCCGTAAGGCTGGCTGGGACACCCACGGCTTGCCTGTCGAACTCGGCGTGGAGAAGAAACTCGGTATCACCAAGGAAGACATCGGCAAGAAGATCAGCGTCGACGAATACAACCGCGCTTGCCGCGAGGAGGTGATGAAATACAAGGACCTGTGGGACGACCTCACCCGCAAAATGGGCTATTGGGTCAACCTCGACGACCCCTACATCACCTTTACCAATGACTACATCGAGACCCTGTGGTTCCTGCTCAAAGACCTCTACAACAAAGGTCTGCTCTATAAAGGCTACACCATTCAGCCCTACTCGCCCGCTGCCGGCACTGGCCTCAGCTCCCACGAACTGAACATGCCCGGCTGCTACCGCGACGTGAAAGACCTCACCTGCGTGGCGCTCTTCAAGCTGAAACCATCGCAATTCGAGCAAGGAACGGATGGCTTCAACAGCGAAATCCCAACCTTTGCGATAGCTTGGACGACCACCCCATGGACCTTGCCGAGCAACACGGCCCTTTGCGTCGGTCCCAACATCGACTACGTCCTTTTGAAGACCACGCATCCCTACACCGAAGAACCTTGCCAGATTCTCATGGCCAAAGCCTTGGTGGAGACCATGTTCAAGGAAGCTCCTGAAGTCATCAAGGAATACAAAGGCATAGAACTGATTGGCCTCGAGTATGAACAGCTGATTCCTTGGGTCAACCCGGGTGAAGGCGCCTTCCGCATCATTGGCGGCGATTATGTCACGACAGAAGATGGTACGGGCATCGTCCACATCGCCCCGACCTTCGGCGCCGATGACAAGCGCGTGGCCGCTGCCGCGGGCATCCCACCTCTGCAGATGATTGACAAGGACGGCAAAGCCCAGCCTATGGTCGACCGCACAGGTAAGTTCTGGCTGATCGAAGACCTCGACCCCGACTTCGTCAAGAATTGCATGGATGTGGAGGCCTACCATCCCTATGCCGGACAGTTTGTGAAGAATGCCTACGACCCCAACAAGACCGAGAAAGACAAGTCGTTGGACGTCGACATCGTGGTCATGCTGAAAGAAGAAGGCAAGCTCTTCAAGAGCGAGAAACATACGCACAACTACCCGCACTGCTGGCGCACCGACAAACCCGTGCTCTACTATCCCCTCGACAGCTGGTTCATCAAGACCACGGCCCTGAAAGACCGCATGATCGAACTCAACAAGACCATCAACTGGAAACCCGAAGCCACCGGTAGCGGCCGCTTCGGCAACTGGTTAGAGAACCTCGTCGACTGGAACCTGTCGCGTTCGCGCTACTGGGGCACGCCGCTGCCCATTTGGCGCACCGAGGACGGCAGGGAAGAGATCTGCATCGGCAGCGTCGAAGAACTTCGAAACGAAATCGAAAAATCCATCAAGGCGGGCTTCATGAAAGAAAACCCCTACGCCTCCGAAGACTATACCAAGTTCGACCTGCACCGTCCTTATATCGACGGTGTCATCCTCTGCTCACCTACCGGCAAGAAGATGATGCGCGAACCCGACCTCATCGACGTGTGGTTCGACAGCGGCGCCATGCCGTATGCCCAATACCACTATATGGGTAAAAAGACAGAGGACGGAAGACTTAAGACTGAGGGACAGACGCTCCCCTTCCCTGCCGACTTTATCGCTGAGGGCGTCGACCAGACCCGCGGCTGGTTCTTCACCTTGCATGCCATTGCCACGATGTGCTTCGACAGTGTGGCCTACAAGAACGTCATCTCCAACGGCCTGGTTTTAGACAAGAACGGCAACAAGATGTCGAAACGTCTGGGCAACGCCGTCGACCCATTCGGGGCCATCCAGAACTACGGCGCCGATGCCGTGCGTTGGTACATGATCACCAACTCGCAACCTTGGGATAACCTGAAATTCAACGAGGAAGACATCAGCGAAGTAGTCAACAAGTACTTCATCACCTTGTTCAACACCTACAAGTTCTTCGCCATGTATGCCAATATCGACGACTTCCGTTATCAGGAGGCTGACATCGCGTTGGCACAGCGTCCTGAAATTGACCGCTGGATCCTCTCGGAGCTCAACACCTTGATCCTCAACGTCGACGAGGCCTACCAGAGCTATGAGCCCACCCGTGCCGGTCGAGCTATCCAATCGTTTGTGGATATCCTCAGCAACTGGTTCGTACGCCTCTCGCGCCGCCGTTTCTGGAAGAGTGACGACAACGACGACAAACTGTCGGCCTACCAAACCCTCTACACCTGCCTCGAGACCGTGGCCATCCTCAGCTCACCCATCGCGCCGTTCTTCAGCGAACAGCTCTACCGCGACCTCAACAACGTCACGGGACGCAACAAAGCCGAATCGGTGCACCTCACCGACTTCCCCGTGGCCGACAAGTCGTACATCGACAAGGCCTTGGAGGAGCGCATGGAGGCCGCCCAGGTCATCTCGTCGATGGTGCTCTCGCTGCGTAAGAAGACCAACCTGCGCGTGCGCCAGCCCCTGTCGAAGATCATGATCCCCGTCAAAGACGAGGCCATGAAGACACAGCTTGAGAAGGTATCGCACCTCATCATGAGCGAGACCAATATCAAGGAAATCGAGTTCCTCTCGGCCGACAACAACATCCTGGTGAAGAACGTGAAGCCCAACTTCAAGACCTTAGGCAAGAAGTACGGCAAACAAATGAAGCAGATCCAGGCCTACTTTGCCAATATGAGCCAGGAAGAGATCCATGCCTATGAGAAGAACGGCGGCACCCACCTTAACGTGGATGGCATCGACGTCGAGCTGACCCTCGAAGACGCCCTGATCTCGACGCAGGACATCCCCGGCTGGGCCGTCACCACCCAAGACGACCTCACCGTGGCCTTGGACATCACCCTCACCGACGCCCTCGTACAGGAAGGCCTCGCCCGCGAGATCGTCAACCGCGTGCAGAACCTCCGCAAGACGGGTGGCTTCGAGGTCACTGACCGCATCGTCCTCACCATTGAGAATAACGACAAGACCGATGCTGCCGTGGAGCAGTTCGGCGAATACATCTGCAACGAGACCCTCGCCACCATCGAAAAGGTCGACACCTTAGAGGGGGTGGAACCTGAAGAACTCGTGGAAGGAATAAACGTGAAATTGATGATAAAGAAGAAACAATAATAAATGCTGAATTAGGAATGCTGAATTTCGCGATGCGACGCTGGGCTTTGCCCTCATTCCGCATTCATCATTCCGCATTCCGAATTAAAAGATATACACTATGGAAAAGAAAGAACCCCAGGTGCGCTACTCCGACGAAGACCTTGAGGAATTCAAGGCCTTGATCCTCGAGAAGCTCGAACAGGCGAAAGCCAACCTCGAGACCCTGCAAGCCAACCTCTCGGGTGGAGAGCACAGCACCGACGACACTGCCCCCACCTTCAAAGTGCTTGAAGACGGCTATGCCGTGGCACAGAAAGAAGAGAACGCTAAACTCGTGGCACGTCAGGAGAAATACATCCACAACCTCGAGCTTGCCCTGATGCGCATCGAGAACAAGACCTACGGCATCTGCTGCGAGACGGGTCGCCTCATCCCTAAGGAGCGCCTGCGCTGCGTGCCCATCACCACCCGTTGCCTCGACGCTAAACTGAAGAAGAAGTGAAAAAGCAAGGCAGCCACGGCCTGTTATGGTCGTTTGTGGTCATCTTCGTCGTCTTGCTGCTCGACCAAATCCTCAAGATTTGGGTCAAGACGAATATGTCTCTCGGTCAGGAGATTCCCGTCCTTGGAGGCTGGTTCAAGCTGCTGTTTGTCGAGAACAACGGCATGGCTTTTGGTTTGTTAGGCAGCGGCGGCTGGTGGAAGCTGGCGCTCAGCCTCTTCAGGATAGTGGCCATTGTCGCCTTGTTCTGGGTGTTGGTGCGCCTGTCAAAGAAGGAGACCAAATTCGGTGTGCTGTTCGGCATCGCCCTCATCACCGCAGGAGCCATGGGCAACATTCTTGACAGCTTGTTCTACGGCCGCATCTTCAGCGAGAGCACCTTCACCCAGGTAGCCTCCCTCTTCCCCGACGGTGGCGGCTATGCTGGCTGGTTGCATGGGCGCGTGGTCGACATGCTATATTTCCCCATCATCGACGTGGCCCGCGAAAACGCCACTTGGCTGCCCGAGTTCTTCTTTGGCGCTGACGGTCGCTTTATCTTCTTCCGACCCATCTTCAACCTCGCCGATGCCGCCATCACCATCGGGGTATTCTACATGCTCCTCTTCCAATGGAAGTGGCTGAAGACGTTGAAATAGACACTTTTCTTTTGCATTTCTTTTGTTTTTTTGAATTTCGACTCTTCAATAAGGATAGATCAATAATGACACATTCTCCATGTTCGTCGCTCACGACATAACAACAAGTCTGGCAAGGGTTGAATATCCATTTTTGTACTTTCATCATGGTGAAGTGGAGGGACTATTGAATTGCAGTATTATTACTTTTTGGTTTTCCTCATGGCCGCCTCAATCTCTTCAACTTCCACAGGAAGATCCTTGAACAGATTGATGGGTTTGCCTTTGGTGATGAGCAGATCGTTTTCAATTCGAATGCCGATGTTCTCTTCGGGGATGTAGATGCCAGGCTCAAGCGTGAGTATCATGCCAGGCTCGAATGGGATGAAGGCATCCAGGTTGTCGTGCGTATCAAGGCCAATATGGTGCACCACACCGTGCGGAAGAAATTTCTTGACAAGCGGATGGTCGGGGTCCTGGTTCTTGACATCTTCGGCGGTAAACAGCCCCAACCCAATCATTTCCTGTTCCATCAACCGGCGAGTGGCCGCATTGATGTCGTTGATGGTATTGCCTGGGACATAGAGTTCCTCCACCTTCTTCATCACGCGCAAGACAGCCTCGTAGCACTCGCGCTGGCGTGGCGTGAACTTACCGTTGATAGGAATGGTGCGGCTCAAGTCGGAAGAGTAGTTCTTGTATTCACAGCCCACATCAAAAAGAAGCAAGTCACCGTCTTTGAGCTGTGCCTGGTTCTTGGAGTAATGCAGGCTACAGGCGTTTTTGCCCGAAGCGATGATGGGCGCAAAGGCGTTTCCGTTGGCATTGTTGTACTTGAAGATGTATTCCAACTCAGCCTGCATCTGGTACTCGTACAAGCCTGGCTTCACAGTGGCCATGCAATGGCGAAAGGCCTCTGCGGTGATGTTGCAAGCATGTCGAGTGATCTCTATCTCCTCTTCCGACTTCACCAAACGCATAGCGTTTAGAATAGGAGCGGTACGACCATAATGGTGCAAGGGATAACGCTCTTTGATGTCCTTGTTGAACCGCTGCTGTATGGTCTCCACGTGGCATTCGTAATAGGGATACTCATAGGTGTTGAGGTAAATGGTCTCGCAATAGCCCGAATAGGCCATGGCGTCAAGGATGGAATAGAGCGCCTCACTGCCCATCACGGTTTTGATGCCTGAGATGGCAGTAGCGCCTTCATTATCCAACATCGCGCCTTCATAAATGGCCTTTCTCTCATTGTAAGGCTCGATGAAAAGGATTTCGCGGCTGCTTTCGTCGGGAAAATCGGGGGCGATGAGCAGGTAGGCGTTCTCCACTTCGATGCCGGTCAGATAGTAGAAGTCTGACTGCTGTCGGAAGGGATAAAACTCATCGCCATTGCGCGGCATCGACTCGTTGGCCGTGAAGAGGGCGATAGACTTCGGCGGCAACTGTGCCGCAAGGTTGGCGCGATTACGGCTGAACATTTGATTTGAGGTTTGTGCTGATGTTGTCATGCAAGTCATAACAATTATTGTATAGATGAGACATATTCTTTTCATTGCTGTAGTATTTAAGTGATTATTCAAGGGCCTGGATTAAATCATTACGCAAACAGTGACTCTCTAAGTCTTTTAGGACAACCAGGATAGCATTCAAGGTTTCCGTCTGCTGTGTTTGGGACGCAGGCACCGAGATTTGCAGTTGCATTGTATTATGTACTTTGTAGTTGATATTGATGTAAAAGCCTCTATGGTCATCACAGCCAAACAAAATACGATCCTTGATTTCGTCTTTTGACATAGCAAGCCTCTCTTGGAGATTGTCTTCTATGACAAGATAGGGCGAGTTGTGATAGCATAAAACAGAGACCGTCTTCGACAACTTGTAACTAAACCCCTTCTCGGAAGTCACGATATCGTTAAGCATGGCCTCGTTGTTCATGGCTTTGACAATCTTAAAGAATCTCTTCCTTGCTTCAATGACGGAACTATCTGGAGTCCAGGTATTTGCCAGATTATAATTCACCTGAGACAATCTATTGAGATCCTGCTTTTTTTGCTGATGATGGTATACCGCCTCGCCTATTAAGCCTGGCACCACAAATGATAATACTGTTGATAATAACATGGCGTGTGTGTTTTATTGGGTTCGTTTACTCTGAATACGGAAAAACAAATACGTATCTATCACTTGTCGAGAATAATTTTCATCAGTTGCTTTGTCAGTTGGTTTTGTTAGTAATACTGCAAAAATAGTAATTATCAACAATAATGAAAATGTATCTTTGGTTTTTCGCATCATGAACCTTGTTGGGCAAGATTTCTCTCGCCCAACAAGGCAGGTTTGTAGTCATTCCAATAGGCTCACTTCCGTTACGATATTACGTGTGAGCGTGACGATGTCCAGCATCTCTTCGAGGCAGCACCATTCGTAGACACTATGTGCGGCCAGCACAAACCACGAGAATGAGGTAACCAAAAACAACATTACAAATACAATGAAAAAGGATTAACTACCGAAATAAGTTATGATTACATCTTCGATGGTCATGAATCCCGTGCCGCCAGTGTAGAAACATGTAAATATGATTATAACGATTTTGGGGAATTGCTAGAAGAATCATATTATAACAAACAAGGAAATCTGGTGTGGAATCCGATAACTAGTATATGTAGAAAAGAGTATCAATATGATGGCCATAGAAATGTAATTTCCGAGAAGTACTATTCTCCAAAAGGTGATCTTACTGTGCATGCTGGTTGGGCAATTATCAAGAGGAAATATGATGAACAATCTAGAGTAACTGAAATTCGTTATTTTGACGAAAAAGAACAACCTCAAGGTGGTCAATTCCAATTTCCTATTGAAAAATATAAGTATGATATAGATTTTATGAAAGTGTCCTTTTATTTGGATGATTCTACTTTGGTCACGCATATAAATATTTTCTATGAGAAAGGGAATATCAAGAAAATGACATTTACTGATAAAAATGACAAGTTGAACATGAAGTTAATACAAGGAATAAATGAATGTCCATGTGCGATTGTACTTTATGAATACGATGAAAAGGAGCTTAAAACAAAAATGGCTTTTTATGATGATAAAGGTGAACTCTATGACACAGAGGCTGGTTGTGCCTATAGGGAATATAAGTATAATAAAAGAGGCCAGATGACGGTATTGGAATCCTTTGATAAATTGGGCAATCTGTCAAATGAACTTCCAAGCAATTCTGCAATGGTTATTCGAGATTACGATATTTATGGTAATTTGATAGAACAATCTTATTATGATAAATACGGAAATTTAGCAAATACCCCTTGGACATGGAGCAGAATGCTTAGAGAATGGGACGATCGAGGACGTTTGATAAAAGATGTTTATATTAGGCCTGATGGAACAATGGATGAGGCTCCCCAGCATGACGACGGAACGGTATCTTATTATAGGAATGACAATCAAGAATTACCTTATCAAGACAGGTATCTTGTTATACTTAGTGTTGAGTCATATGGGCAAATGTATGAGGCTGGTTTTAGAGGCGTATATGTGATACTTGAATGGAATGATTGGGATGCATATGGAAGTTTAGAAGAGTTTCAAGATGCTTTTATGGAAAGTAGGGGAAAAGAAAAACATCTTGTACTATTGCCAGTTGGTGACAAAATTGGCGAAAAAGATATAATAGAGTATACTTTTAGTGATAAATCATTGAATGCACGAATCATGGATAGTGACGATGGAACTGGAGAGAATCGTAGAATTACATTGGAGAAATACGAAGAATGGAAATATGAAAATAGATGAATGTGGTTAACGCATAGTTACTGAAATAAGTTTATTCATAGAAAGTATTGTCATAAAAGTGTTATAGAAAAGCCTTTTGATCTATACGATTTTACAAAGAGCAACATACACAAAATTCTTTAAAAACAAACGTTTGCTACTCAAAGAAAAAATCCCGCCATCGCTGACGGGATTATTCGTAGTTTTCGCTATAAATACGTAACTGCTGTGTTACCACACAATCATTGCATCCAATCCTTGAAATCAGGCAGGCCGTCTGTGTCGATGGGAGGGGTGTGGAACGTATTCTGGTCCGGTGCGGGCTGACTGGTACCTTCTTTCTTATTACTCTCTTCAATAAAGTTTTTCACCTCCTCTTCAGTCACTCCCATCAATTCCATGTTTTTGGAATTCTCCCAACGGAGATATGCCGCCAGATAGTGATAATACTCCGCCTGAATGTGAATATGGGTAAGTAAGTCACGGTATTCCTTGTCGCGTAATACTTTGGATACAATGGTGTTGCCTGGGTAGGCATCAGGGTCCTGCAACAAGCGTTGTCTAATGCGGTCGGATGTGTTATAGAACTCATTGTATATCTCTTCCATGCTGTTCATGGCGGCGAAACAGTTACCTACATTCTCAATGAACTCGAAGTTGCCAAGATTCTTCCACGTATCAATCGAGTTGGAGAATATGCTTTCTGTTGTTTTGTCGTGACTCAGATTTTGAAACGCAGTAACATTATTGACACCAAACAAGAGCATCTGAAAATCCATATGGTCAAGCGAGTCTTGGGGAATAGCGAGCAGATAGGTGGCCAAGGTGTCGTTCCATTTCATGTAATCGGCATTTTGGTCCAACTGTTGAGCGAAACTCTCAATGTTACCCATCACCATCATAGCAGTCATCTTGCGGTCTTTGGCCTTGCGGTGCTGCTGGATAAGGGCAGTAGTGCCAAAGGTGAGAATGATTGAGATACTGGTGCCAAGGATGGTGCGAAGCATGTTCTTCCAGAACTTCTTGCTCTCTCCTACGGTCTGAGCATTGGGGATGCTGGGCAGATCTTCCATATTCGGTTTTTTGTTTTATTATTATTATTTATACGATATCAAAACGAGAAATCCCGCCTTTGTTGACGGGATTTCTCGTTGTAGGGCTGTCGTACCACGGCAGCCGCTGTCCACGAAACGATTACAGCGGCTGCCACAATGTGACAGCCCTACAATATCATTGTTTTCTAGCCTCAATCAGCAGATCCAGCATCTTGATGGCCGAATCGCTGATGACCGTGCCAGGACCGAAGATGGCCACAGCGCCGGCATCGTAGAGGAACTGGTAGTCCTGCGCAGGAATCACGCCACCCACGACCACCATGATGTCGGGACGACCGAGCTTTTCCAGTTCTTCGATAACCTGAGGCACTAAGGTCTTGTGGCCAGCCGCAAGGGAACTCACACCCATCACATGGACATCGTTCTCCACAGCTTGCTTGGCAGCTTCGGCGGGCGTTTGGAACAGCGGCCCCACGTCGACGTCGAAACCGATGTCGGCATAACCCGTAGCCACCACTTTGGCACCACGGTCGTGACCGTCCTGACCCATCTTGGCAATCATGATACGAGGACGGCGGCCTTCCAACTTGGCGAACTCGTTGGCTTTGGCCACGGCTTCCTCGAATCTTGCATCGTTTTTCGTTTCCATAGAATACACTCCTGAGATTGAACGGATTACTGCTTTGTAACGACCCGCGACCTTCTCGCAAGCCATCGAAATCTCACCCAGCGAAGCGCGGCACTTGGCGGCTTCGACGGCCAAGGCCAGCAGGTTGCCCTCGCCCGTCTCGGCGCACTTGGTGATGGCCTCCAGGCAACGTTGCACGTCGGCTTCGTTGCGGTTGGCGCGGAGTTCCTTCAAGCGCTTGATCTGCGACTCACGCACAGCGGTGTTGTCGACCTCAAGGGTCTCGATAGGATCCTCGTGGTCGAGGCGGTACTTGTTGATGCCGACGATGGTCTCGCGGCCCGAGTCAATCTTGGCCTGCTTGCGGGCAGCGGCCTCTTCGATACGCATTTTCGGCAGACCCGTCTCAATGGCCTTGGCCATGCCACCCATGGCTTCCACCTCCTGGATGTGACCCCAAGCGCGGTGGGCCAGCTCGTGGGTGAGGCTCTCCACATAATAGGAACCTGCCCACGGGTCGACGACACGGCAGACGTTGGTCTCTTCCTGGATGTAGATCTGGGTGTTACGGGCGATACGGGCGCTGAAGTCGGTGGGCAAGGCGATGGCCTCGTCCAAGGCGTTGGTGTGCAGCGACTGGGTGTGACCCAGGGCGGCGCCCATAGCCTCGATGCAGGTACGGGCCACGTTGTTGAACGGGTCTTGCTCGGTGAGCGACCAGCCCGAGGTCTGCGTGTGGGTACGCAGGGCCAGCGACTTGGTGTTCTTCGGGTTGAAGGTGCTCACGATCTTGGCCCACAGCATACGGGCGGCACGCATCTTGGCAATCTCCATGAAGTGGTTCATGCCCGAGCACCAGAAGAAGGACAGACGCGGTGCGAAGGCGTCGATGTCCAAGCCAGCCTTGACACCGGTGCGGAGGTAGTCCCAACCGTCGGCCAAGGTGTAAGCCATCTCGATGTCGGAGGTGGCACCGGCTTCCTGCATGTGGTAACCCGAGATGGAGATGCTGTTGAACTTCGGCATGTTCTGCGAGGTGAACTCGAAGATGTCGGCGATGATGCGCATCGAGAACTCAGGCGGATAGATATAAGTGTTACGCACCATGAACTCCTTCAGGATGTCGTTTTGGATGGTGCCTTGCAGCTCTTCGTACTTGGCACCCTGCTCCAAAGCGGCGACGATGTAAAAGGCCAGGATCGGCAACACGGCGCCGTTCATGGTCATGGAGACGGACATCTTGTTCAGCGGGATCTGGTCGAACAGGACCTTCATGTCCTCGACAGAGCAGATGCTCACGCCAGCTTTACCCACGTCGCCCATGACGCGTTCGTGGTCGGCGTCGTAGCCACGGTGGGTGGCCAAGTCGAAGG
>CAMYYV010000008.1 GCA_947303625.1 uncultured Bacteroidales bacterium
AAAAATCCATTTTAAAATCTGACAAAATACAATTGATTGATTTTGAATGATTTTTATTCTGATTTTTGATAGATTTCTTGCCGTTAGGCAATCCCATAAAAATCACAAAGCGTCAATGACCGTGCAGAGGTTCTCGAAGATCTCCGGGATGGCCCCCACGCCATTTACCGCGTGCAGGTTGTTCTTCTCTTCGTAGTAGTCGAGCACGGGGCGCGTCTTGGCCTCATATTCCACGAAGCGGTGCTTGATGGAGTCGAGGTTGTCGTCGGCGCGACCGCTGGTCTTGCCACGTTCGAGCATGCGCTCGATGAGGAGCTCCTCGGGCACTTCGAGGCTCAGCACACCAGTCAGCGACATTTCGAATTTATCCATCATCTCGTCGAGGATCTCGGCTTGGGGTACCGTACGCGGATAGCCATCGAAGAGGAAGCCCGCCGAGTCCATGTTCTCGGAGAGTTTCTTCTCGATGATCTTGGCCACGATCTCGTCAGAGACGAGGTTGCCTTGGTTGATGATTTCTTTCACTTGAAGTCCCAGCTCGCTCTCGGCGGCGATTTCCTCGCGCAGGATTTCGCCTGTGGAGATGTAGGTCAAGTTATATTTCTCGCGCAGGAACTGTGACTGCGTTCCCTTGCCTGCCCCGGGAGGGCCAAATAGGATGATGTTTAGCATGATGTTTTGTTTTTGGTTGGCTCTTGGCCACTGGCTCCTGGCAGTTCCTTCCTCAGAGCCTCATTGCGGGCGCTGACCCGCAATCTCCTGAACATTGAGGACTGCCAGAGGCCAAAGGCTAGAAGCCAAAGGCCGTTTATTCTATGATTTTATAAATATCTGGCAAATTTCTCCCTTGTTGGTCATAATCCAGTCCGTAACCCACGATGAACTCGTTGCCGATGTCCATTCCGATGTAGTCGACAGGGTAGGTGTATTGGAAGTTGTCGGGCTTGAAGAACAGCGTTGCGATGCGCACGTCGGCTGCTTTCAAGTCGCGGAGCTTCTGGGTGGTGTAGCGCAGGGTGTGACCCGTGTCGACGATGTCTTCCACGATGACCACATGGCGGTCGTTCAAGGGGTGGTCGAGGCCAATCAGCTCGCGGACGACATTGGTGGTCTCCGTGCCGGCGTATGACGACAGCTTGACAAAACTGATCTCACAAGGGATGGTGAGCCGCTTGAACAGCTCGGAGGCGAACATGAAGGCGCCGTTGAGCACCACGAGAAACAGGGGTTTCATGCCCTCCATGTCGTGGTTGATCTGGTCGGCCACGGTTTGCACGCTGGCTTCGATTTTTTCTTGGGGAATATACAGTTCAAATTCCTTGTCTAAGACTTTTACTTTTTTCATTTTCAAAGGATTAGGGTTTGTTTGTCCCAATTGGTAAGACGTTACAAATATACAAAATGCTTCTATTGGGTCAATCATAGCTGAAAAAAAACTAATTTTGCGTCGAAACTATGGCCTCTGGCTAATGGCCCATGGCCCGCTACACCCAAAGGTTACGATCTCACCCCTTGGGTGGGGCGAGCCATAGGCTATAGGCCATAAGCCATCGGCCGATTGAACAACTGCCAACTGATAATAGATATGACACCAATAGTAAGCATTATCATGGGAAGCACTTCCGACCTTCCCGTTCTTGAAAAAGCCGCACAGTTCTTCGACGAGATGGAGATCCCTTTTGAGATGAATGCCCTCAGTGCGCATCGTACCCCGCAGGCGGTGGAACAATTTGCCCGCGAGGCCCAAGGCCGCGGCATCAAGGTCATCATCGCGGCCGCTGGCATGGCCGCTGCCCTGCCTGGCGTGATCGCCGCCAACACCACGCTGCCCGTCATCGGCGTGCCGGTGAAAGGTATGCTCGACGGCCTCGATGCCATGCTGAGCATCATCCAGATGCCTCCTGGCATCCCTGTCGCCACGGTGGGCGTCAACGGCGCTCTTAACGCCGCCATCCTCGCCGCCGAGATGCTGGCTCTCAGCGATGCGGAAATAGCCGCCAAGGTCGCTAATTATAAGGCTGATTTGAAGAAAAAGATCACCAAGGCTAACGCCGAGCTGGCACAGGTGCAGTACAAGTTCAAAACGAATTGATTTGGTTGAAAAAAAGTAGAGACGTTGCCCGCAACGTCTCTACCAAACCAACTAAAACCAAATCATTATGAAAAAAGCACTTACTCTATTCTTTTAGGAGCTTTTCATGATAGCGCGAACCGTCTTTCATGGTGACGCGCAGCATGTACACCCCGGAGGTCATCGTGCTTAGGTCGATGCTTTCCAGGCCGTTTGGTTTGGTGCCGACCAGGCGGCCTGCAAGGTCGTAGAGTTCAACGCTCTCGGGCTCGGCGCCGTCATCGAAGCGGAGGGTGAGGTGGTCGTTCACGGGGTTGGGATATATAGTGAATGGACGTTCAATTCCTGGTGTCTCTTGTGTGTTGTCGTAGCTGTCGTGGATGATATAGAGGTAGAGCCTGTCCGCAGCATTGCGCAGCGAGATGAATCCCGCGGCGATGTCGCCGTTCTGCAGCACTCTGAGGCAATGTCCGAATCCCATGTTGCTTTGGTCGCCAGGCAGGTTGATGTTCCACTCGACATTGAGGTCTCCGTCCAACCGAGCCACCGACATCACTTCGTTGTAGAAGCTGGTAGGATAAGATTGATAGGCATGGTAGATCGTGTTTTCGTCCACTACCTTGGTGATGATGGGAGTCCCGTATCCTTTGTTTGAGGTTGGCTCAACTCGATTGATGGCCAAAAGGTTGTGGTCCCTGTCGTATTTTGCGATGGAGGAGGCATAGTTGTTGCTTCCATAACACACCTGTGCGGCAAAAAGATAGGTCTCGTTTTGCGGGTTGTCTTCGAAAGAGGTGATGTGCTCCATGCCAGCCCAATCGTAGTATTGCACTTCGCCAAGGTTGGCGTAAACCAGGGTGTCGATGAGGTCGAGCTTGGAGTCGAAGATGTAGGCGAACAAAGGCCAAGGATGCTCGTCATCCTCTCCGATATAACCGCCCATTTTGTAATACTGGAGCGGGGATACGTCATAGACGTCGAAATACTCATACATCAAGGCGGTGTCGCTGGGGTGCATGTTCGACCAATTGGGAGGCAGTATCCTGTCGGTCTCTTTATGGTAGATGATGCTGCCGTCAAGGCCGACGCGTATCAGATGGAACACGGCGGAAGTGGCCCAATAGTCTATCATTTCGATGTCTGTCCAGAAGGTGATGATGAAGTCACCATGCGGGTCGAGGATCACGTCTTCCAAAGCCCATGGGTTTTCTTCATAGGTGACGCCGACAAAAACGGGTGCCAGAATTTCTTCAGTGATGTTGAGTTCGGCGTCCATGAATGTCATCCTGAAACTGAGGATGCTGTCTGCTTCGTCCCAGATGTAGCTGGGGATGACGAAGACGTCGGGCAGCGTCGGGTGGGCCAATACCTGCCAGCCGTAGGGGAGGGTCACCGAATCGAGCAGCTCACCCTCGGGCGTGACCTTGCAAATGAAGTAATGGTCCAGCGTGTAACTTCCCATATTCGTGCTGTAGGTCCCTACGATCAGCGACCCGTCGGAGCATTCTTCAATGTCGCAGTTCCAAAACTCCTTGTCGCATTGCAGCATGAACTCTCCGACGATTTCCTGCCCGTAGCTCGTGAGGCAGGTGGCCATCAGCAGGCCAGTGATGAGGGTGTAGATTTTCGTTTTCATGTCAGTGTTTTTTTTGAGGGTGAATGATTCGGTTAAATGTGTTTCATGTTGTCAGTTTTTCGGCCTGATCTCCGAGTATGTGATTCTGTTTCAAGTTTAAAAATTCCGTTTAAAACCTTGTTTTGTTTATTTCGTACTGCAAATATACAACCTCAGAAAAATTTGTCAAGCATTTTTTTCAATTATTTTTCGTCACAAGGCCTAAGCTTTTGTGTTTCAACAAGAAAAAAATGCATGATTTTTGAAAATATTCGTTTTAAGCGGAAATAATACGCTTAAAACGAATATTTTCTGCTTTAAAAAAATCTTCTATTCCTCGATTCCTTCAAAGACAATCTGGCTCAGTTGCCCCTTGTCGAACACCTGATTGGCCACTTCAAGGATGTCCTTGGCTGTCACCGCTTCCACGTTGCGGATGATGTCGTCCATGTATTCGATGGGCTCGCCCATAAGGAGCGATCGCGTCGCGCTCAGCAGCTCGTTCATGCCGCTCTCGTAGCTCAAGGCGACCTGCCCGATAAGTTGCTGCTTGGCGTGGTGCAGCTGCAGGGTGCCTAACTCTTGCGTGCAGAGCTTATCCAACTCCTTGTGAACCAACTCGATGGCGCGTCCCAACGAGTCGGGGTCGACACCCATGTAGACGTTAATGAGACCCACGTCGCTGTAGGCGGTGTATTGCGACTCGATACTATAGGCAAAGCCGTATTTCTCGCGGATGTTCAAGCCGAGGCGCGAACTCATGGCGGGACCGCCGAGCACGTTGTTGAGCATCACGATGGGCATCCTCAAGGGGCTGCTGAACTCGGGCGCCAAGCCGCCTATGATGCAGTGGCTCAGATGGTTGTTGCGCTTGTCGCAACGACTTTCAGGCTGGTAGCCGTTGAAGGCTTCACGCTTTTTATTAATAAGGTGTGCCGGTTGGCTCCCGAAATGGGTCATGGCCATCTTCTCGAACTCCTTGAAGCTGATGTCACCGATTGTGGCTAAAACCATTTGGTCGGTGCTGTAGTTGTGCGCCATGAAGTTAAGGATGTCGTCGCGATGGAACCCCTTTACCAACTCGGTGGTGCCCAGAATATTGCGCGACAGCGGATGCCCTTTGAAGACCATCTCCTCGAAGAGGTCGTAGATCTCGTCGGAGGGTGAGTCTAAATAGGAGTTGATTTCATCCAAGATGACTTCCTTCTCCTTGGTCAGCTCGTTTTCGGGGAAGACAGAGTGGAAGGCAATATCGGCGAAGAGGTCGAGGCTACGCTTGTAGTGCTGCTTGAGGAAGGTGGCCTGGATGCAGGTCTCCTCCTTGGTGGTGAAGGCGTTGAGGTCGCCGCCCACGTTGTCGAGGCAGCTCAAGATATGGTAGGCCTTGCGGTTTTGCGTGCCTTTGAAGATGGTGTGCTCCACGAAGTGGGCGAGGCCGTTCTCGTGGGCCTGCTCGTCGCGTGTGCCGGTCTCTACCATTAGCACAAGATGGGCAATCTCGCCTGCTTTCTCTTTGTGTATCAGCCTAATGCCGTTAGGGAGTGTGGCTTCTGTGTATTTGTGTTCCAACATGGGGCAAAAATCGGGCTGCAAAGATACGACAAAAGGAAAACATTCTTACATTTGCACCTTTAAAATAAGTAAGTGTTCAGAAATAGACTACAATACCTTTTGACTTCGGGACTTCGGGACTTCGAGACAAACCAATGTCCCGTAGTCTCGTGTCTCGCAGTCCCATAGTCTTATGTCCAATATGTAAACTAAATATGCTCATCTACTTAAAAACAAACACAATTCAATGAAAAGACTGCTATTCCTTTTCCTGACAATGTTGTTGTGTGTGAGTGGCTTCGCCCAAGATGTCATCGACCCGCTGTTGCGCGAGGAGATGGCTCGCCGCAACGACGAAGAGAAAATCTCTGTTTTCGTCATCATGAAGGCGCAATACGACCGCGTCCAAATCAACCGTCGTGCCTCGTGGTTCACCACCCGCGCCGAACGTCGCGAGTTTGTGGTCAACGAGCTGAAGGAGTTCGCCAATGCCACGCAATACGACTTGCGTCATTCGCTTGCCGAAATGGAACGTAACGGCATGGTCACCGAGCCACGCATCCTCTGGATGGCCAACGCCCTTGGCTTCTCGGCCAACAAGGCGGCCATCAACGACTTGGCACTCCGCAACGACATCTTGATTATCGGTTACAACATAGAGCGCAATTGGATTCCCGAGGACGAGGCACCGCGTCCCGCTTCGGCCACGCGTGAGATCACACCGAATGTCCTGCAGGTCAATGCCGACGACGTGTGGGCCTTGGGCTACACGGGCGAAGGTGTCGTGGTGGCCGTCATCGACACGGGCGTCAACTACAACCACCTCGACCTGGCCGACCACCTCTGGGATGGTGGCAGTGAGTTCCCGCACCATGGTTACGACGTATACAACGGCGATAACGACCCCATGGACGACCACGGCCATGGCTCGCACTGCTCGGGCACGGTGTGTGGCGACGGCACGGCAGGCTCGCAAACGGGTATGGCCCCCAACGCCACGCTGATGTGCGTCAAGTGTCTGAACGCCAATGGCGGTGGCGGTGCCGAACCCATCTCGGCAGGCATCCAATGGGCCGTGGAGCATGGCTGCGATATGTTCAGCATGTCATTAGGCATCGCCAATTCAACCATCGCCGAACGCACGCTGTTGCGCAACACCTGCGTGGCTGCCTTGGACGCCGGCGTCGTGGCTGCCATCGCTGCTGGCAACGAGGGCAACCAGACATGGCAGGCTCCCATCCCCAACAACGTACGTGTACCGGGCAGCTGTCCCCCGCCTTATATGGACGAGGTGCAGGCCGCCAACCCCGGTGACCTGAGCTGCTCCATCTGCATCGGCGCCGTCAATTACAACGACCAGGCAGCCAACTTCACCTCGCGTGGCCCTGTCACTTGGACCAACACCGAGTTTGGCGACTATCCCTACGACCCGGGCATCGGCCTCATCCGCCCCGATGTGTGCGCCCCTGGCGTCGACATCAAGTCGCTGAACTACGCCACCAACAACGGTTATACTGAGATGAGCGGCACCTCGATGGCCACGCCTTGCGCTGCCGGCTGCATCGCCCTCATGTTGAGCAAGAACATCAACCTGGAGCCTTCCGAGGTGTGCCGCATCCTTGAGGAAACCGCCGTCCCGCTGGCCCAAGGCAAAAGCAATACGGTCGGCTTCGGACGCATTGATGTGTATGCCGCAGTCGAGGCCATCCAGTTGGGTGCTATCAAATACAACAGCTACGCCATCAATGATCCCTTGGGCAACAACAACCACAAGCTCAACCCTGGCGAGTCGGTTACGATGGACCTCACTTTGGACAACGTCACAGAGGAACCTGTGAGCAATGTCACCGTTGAACTGTCGACCGATGACACCCATGTCACCATCACCGACAACACGGTCAACTTCCCCAACTTTGCCGCCAACCAGACCCTTACCGTCACCGATGCCTTTGCCTTCACAGTGGATGACCAAGTGGTCGCCAACAACAGGATTCGCTTCAACATCGCGATCTCCGTCAACGGCGAGGTGACGGGCAACTTCAACATCAACGTCGATGTCTATGACTATCTCCTGCAATATGGCACCACCGTTGTCTTGAACGACAATAACGCCAACGGCCTCCTCAATCCGGGCGAGACCGCCGACTTGCGTATCATGATCGATAATGCGGGCAACGAACTGGCCCAGACGGTGATGGGCACGCTGTCGACGGATTACGGGTTGATCACACTCAACGAGACGGAGAAGCCTTTCGGCACCGTCGGCGCCGGCTTGATGGTCTACGCTGATTATAATGTCATCCTCGATGCTGCCGCGCCGACTGATTTTGTGATCCCCTTCACCCTCGACCTCGTGGATGCCTTTGGTCGCCACACCGTTTTGGACTTCAACTACAGGAATGCCTGCAACGTCATCTTCTCGCTCCACGACTCGTATGGCGACGGATGGCAGGGCAACTACCTCACCGTGGCCTATTCCGACGGTACGCCCACCGAACAGATGGAAGTGACGAGTGGCAGCTCCGCTACATACACCCGTGAGCTGGCATCGGGCTCCACCATCTCGTTGACATGGCACAATGGTCAGTGGACGCAGGAGTGCAGCTTCGAGATTACCTACGAGGATGGCACGGTCATCTATCAGAACGCAGGCGGTTTCAGCGGCACGCAGACTTTCACCATTAGCTGTAGCGGTGGAAGCGGCGCACCTGAGTTCTGCGACCCAGTACGTAACCTGACTTACGAGCAGGATGGACTGGATGTCATCCTTGCGTGGGAAGCTCCTGAAACCGGTACTCCCACTGGGTATGAGGTCTATCGCGAAACGGAGCTACTCGCCACCACTATTGATTTGACCTATACCGACGCCGATATGCCTGAAGGCCTTTACAACTACTGTGTCTATGCCGTCTATGACGACTGCCAGAGCGAGTATGTATGCCTCGAAGCGGAGGTATCGATGTGCGGTCCTGTGCAGAACCTGCAATATGCAATCAATATTGATAAGGCTGAGGCCGACCTGAGTGTCATCCTCACTTGGGAAGCCCCCGAAGACCCGACGGGACTGATCGAATACGAGGTCTATATGGATGACGCGCTGATGGGCAGCACCACCGAGCTGAGCTATGTCTTGACCGTTGCCGTAGGCATCCACGACGTCTACGTGAAGGCGGTCTTCGAGAACTGCGACAAAGACGAGCACATCACGGTGTGCATCATCGGTGCAGTGGAGAACCTGCATTATGTGGGCGAAGGCCACCATGTTGACGTGGCTTGGGATGCCCTCGAAGGCGTGAGCCAATACGAGGTGTACATCAACGGCGAGCTGGTGGCCACCGTCGACGAGACTTATTATGGCGCGGAGCTGGAGTCGGGTCTGAACACAATCACGGTGAAGGCTGTGGCCGAGGCCTGCTACGTGCTGGGCGCGAACATCAATGTGTGTCTTGTCGACCCAGTGTCGGATTTGTCGTTCATCGTGATGGACTACAGCGGTTTGCACTTCGTTTGGAGCAATGTCGCTGATGTTGAGTATTATGTGGTGACATACAACGACAACACCGTTCAACTCACCCCCGAGAGCAGCGGTGCCACGGGATTCTCGTTCGATCCGATTGTGGGCGAGAACACCATCTGCGTGACGGTGCATTCCGTCTATGGCTGTGACTCTGAAGCAGCCTGCATGACCAAGGAGGTCTGCGCCGCGGTCGACGGCTTCGACTATTCCTTCGTTGGCAACGAGGTCACGGTGACCTGGAATGGTGTCGCCGATGCATACCTCCTCCAAATCAACGGCACAGAATATGTGACGGTCGAGACTAATGCCTATACTGCCACGGTCGACAACGGCCTTGACCTACAAGTGACCCCTGTTTATGAGGATTGCTTGGCACTTCCGGCCACGTTCTATTGTGCGGTCACTAACATCGCTCCAGAAATCCATATCACTGATGTACACGAAGGCCTGATGGTCACAGCATGGAATGCGGTGGATGGTGCTATCGCCTACAATCTCTACCGAGATGGTGAACTGATTGCCGAGAACCTCAATGAAACGGGTTACAACGACACTGATATGGCCCTCAACATGCAACATTGTTATGCTGTTCAGTCGGTATTTGAGAAGGGTGTCTCTGACCTCAGCGAGGCCGCTTGCGCCAACTATTTCGCTGGCGTTGCCGAGAATGACACTAAAGTCGCCATCTTCCCCAACCCTACCACCGACAAAGTGACCATCCAATGCGAAGGCATGACCTGGATCGAGGTTTATTCCGCCGAAGGCAAGCTGGTGCAACGCATCAAGGTGGACGGCGACGCCTATCAGCTCGACGGCCTGGAGAGTGGCACCTACACGCTCCGCATCCGTTGTGGTGAGGAAGTGTTGACTCGTAAGGTTGTGAAGTTGTAAAGGACTGTTTGGCTCTCGCCACGGCGGGAGCCAAACAATAAACCCGTTGTTATTTCGTTTATATCAAAAACCAAATTATATGCGCAGAATCATTTTACCCATGTTGCTTTGCCTCGGGCTGGTCGTCAATGCGTTCGCCCAGACCCCAAAAGACATCATGAAAGAGCCCATCCCCGTGGCTATGTTCCAAGTCACGTACGCTTTCCAGCTGCCGGCCTTCGACACCCGTGAGTTGTATGGCATCACCCATAACGTCGGTGGAGGCTTCGCTTACAAGACCGAGTCGAATTGGCTCTTCGCAGCCAATGCCAACTTCATCGTGGGCGACAAGGTGAAGGGCGACCGTACCGACATCTTTGGCGAGGGCATCACCACCGTCAATGGCGAGATCATCGGCGGCGCAGGCAGCGTCGCGCTGCTCGACATCAACCAACGCGGCTTCCTCGTGCAGGCCGAGATGGGTAAGCTGTTTCCTTATGGTGCCAACCCCAATAGCGGCTTCTTCGTGCAAGGCGGCCTCGGTTACCTCCGCAACCGCCTCCGTGTCGACTTCCAGCAGACCCTGCTCAACCCACCTTATCAGGTGGAAGGCGACTACCAATACGGCTACGACCGCATGCGCGGCGGCCCGGCAGTGCATCTCTCGACAGGTTATCTTTACCTCAGCGACACGCGCCTGTTCAACATCTCAGTCGCCCTTGAGATGACCTATGCCCGCACGCGCGACCTGCGCGACTATGACTTCCGCGTGTACACCAACGCCGAGACGGGCCAACTCGAACCCGTGGGCCCCACCGACCCACACAAACGCTACAACGATTTCTACTACGGCATCCGCGTCACGTGGAGCATCCCCACCTACGAACGCAAGCCTGATGATTTCTATTATAATTGACCCAGACCACTGACCCTGACCAGATTCTCCTAGAGGATGGTCAGGGTCAACGGTCAGGGTAAAAGAAACATGCGAGTTCTCTATACCATAGGTATCCTGCTCTATTCCCTCGGCGTTCGCATCGCTGCCCTCTTCGGCAATGCTAAGGCCGTGAAGTGGGTGAAAGGGCGCAATCATCAGCGTTCTGAGCCGCAGGCTCAGAACGCTGATGATTGGGTCTGGTTCCATGCCGCCTCCCTCGGTGAGTTCGAGCAAGGCCGTCCCGTCATAGAGGCGCTGAAGGAACGTCATCCAGAACTGAAGATTTCGCTGTCGTTCTTCTCGCCGTCGGGCTACGAGGTGCGCAAGGACTACCCCTTGGCCGACGAAGTCGTTTACCTGCCCACCGACACACCTCGCCATGCTGCACAATGGGTGCAACGCCATCATTATGTGGCTGCCTTTTTTATCAAATACGAGTTTTGGTTCAACTATATGCAGGCGTTGAAGGACGCAGGCATCCCTTTGTTCTACATCTCGCTTATCCTCAAGCCCGACTCCTACTTCTTCCGCTGGTACGGCACCTGGTTTTTGCGCCAGCTCCATAACGTGACGCATTTCTTCGTGCAAGACGACGCCACAGCCCAGCTGCTGCAAAAGCACGGCATGACTGACGTCACCGTGTGTGGCGACACCCGCTTCGACCGTGTGGCGGCCATCGCGCGGCAGGCCAAGCCTTTCCCCGAGGTCGAACGCTTCATCGACGGGCGCAAGTGCATCATCGCGGGTAGCACCTGGCCGCCCGACGAACGCCTGCTGCTCGACTTCCTGCCGCAGCTGCCCGATGACTATTGCCTCGTTATCGCACCGCATGACATTTCTGAAAGCCATATTGTACAGATTCAGGCACAGTTTCCTGAAGCGGTGCTGTATTCTGACCTCTGCTCTTGTCCTACCGAGGACAGAGAAAGTGTAGATTCTCGTGTTTTGATCGTCAATACCATAGGCATCCTCTCCCAGCTCTATCAGTATGCGCGGTTCGTCTATATCGGCGGCGGCTTCGGCGTCAACATCCACAACATCCAGGAGCCAGTCACTTTCGGTTGCCCCGTGGTCTTTGGACCCAAATACAAGAGCTTCAAGGAGGCTGTCGACTTGGTGGCGCTCGAAGGGGCTTTCCCCGTCCAAAATGCTGATGAATTAAAGTCCATCTTCCGTCGTCTGATCGACGACGAGGCGTTTCTCACCCATGCCTCCGGAGTCTGTATCGATTACCTCAATGCCCAAGTGGGAGCCACCGAAAGCATCATGGCGGGTTTCGAAAAAGCACTTTTTTCGTAAAAAATTCAAGTTTTTTTTGCTTTCTTGATTTTAATGCCTAATTTTGAAGGCTGATTTCGCGTTGAAATTCAGTTTGATATAAATTTGACGCCTATGCAAGACAAACCTACCCAACTCAATCCCCGCATCGGGCTTAGCCAAGGCGACCTCAATGGCATCGGCTATGAAATCATCTTGAAGACTTTTGCCGACCCTCGTATGTTGGAGTCGCTTACCCCTGTCTTGTATGGGCAATCCAAGGCTTTTTCCTACTACAAGAAGAACTTCGGCTTCGAGAACCCCAACTATTCGTTGACACGCGACGCGCGTCAGGCGTGGGACAAGAAGTTCAACATCGTCAATATCGTGGAAAACGAGGTGAAGATCGACCCAGGCTTGCCTACCGACGTGTCGGCAGAGATGTCGGTGCTCTCGATGAAACGCGCCACGAGTGACCTCAACGACGGTATTGTCGACGCTTTGGTCATGGCGCCCGACAACCCCGTGGTAGCCAAGAGCAACCTCGACTACCTGATGTCGTTCCACAAGGATTCGGAGCCGCTTCGCGTGATGGTCAACGACTTGATGCGCGTGGGTTTGGCCACCGGCGACATGCCGCTTGCCGATGCCTTGGGCCTTATCGACGTCCATTTCTTGGTGTCGAAGCTGACGGTGCTTGCGCAGGCTTTGTCGACCGACTTCGGCCTCAGCGCACCCAAGATCGCCGTCATGGGCCTCAATCCCCATTCGGGCAGCAAGCCTGCCGCCGACGACACGGTAGTGAATGCCGTGGCCGAATCCCAGGACAAGGGCATCTTGGCCTTCGGTCCCTTCTCGTCTACACAACTCTTTGCCACGGGCCTTTGGAGGAAGTACGACGCGGTACTGGCTCTGCATTACGAGCAGGGCATCTTGCCCCTCAAGTTGATGACCTCGGGAGGTTGTGCCTCCTATTGGGCTGGCTTGCCGGTGGTGTGCGCCGCCCCGATGCACGGTCCCGCCTTCGACATCGCCAACACCAACCAAGCCGAGCCCGACGACTACCGCTTGGCGGTGTTCCTTGCCACCGACGTGGTCAACCACCGCAAGGAGAAATAGCGGTTCTTAAACGAAAAAAGGAGGCCAACGGCCTCCTTTTTTCGTTTAAGAACCATTGTGAAATTACTTCACGATGAGCTTCTGCGTGTCGTTGCCGGCATTCACGAAGTAGACGCCAGCATTGAGGTCGCTGATGTTGATGCTGTTGACGCCAGCGTTGCCCTTGACGCTCATCACGTTCTGACCCATGATGTTGTAGATCACGATGTCAGCGTTCTGGCTGAGGACGACTTGGAGCTGGTTGACAGCGGGGTTGGGATAGAGGCTCATGTGGGTGTTGTGGCTCACTTCTTGCACGCCGACACCTTCATCCGGGAACAGGTCGGTCAGCTCGAAGGTCAGACCTTGGTAGTAGTTGTCGTTGGCATTGCTTTCGCCACCTTCCTCACTTTGTACAAAGGTACCAGGAGTACCGTCGGCCTGGACAGCCACCACGAGGGTGGTGCCGATGACAGTAGCTTGAGGATAGGTAAACTCAGTTTGGGTGAACATGAAGTCAGTGGTGAGTTGCACCATGTGCGACCAGGTGAGACCACCGTCGCCCGAGTAGTTGGCGAAGAGTTTGAAGTAAAATCTGCCAGCTTCTCCAGTGTTGTTTTCATCCATCATCATCCAAACCACCACCATGTCGCTGCCGCCGGTGCCAGGCACCATGCAAAGGATAGGCATGGCAACAATACCGCAGTTGTAATGGCCGTGGAGGTCTCCCAAGGCCTCTGGGTCGATGTTGAACTCAGTGGCTTCATAGGGATCTTCCCAGTTGCCGTCGTCGTCCAGGGTGCTGACATAACCGAAGAATTCAGGCCACATATCATGGGTGGCGTCAGAATACCACCAGTAGGACCATGCGATGTCATTTTTCAGGTAAGCTGTATCCAAAATAAAAGGCTCGCCAGGGGTCAAGTTGCCCGGGATGGCGCTTGGGGTTGTTCCTTCAGCATTGTAAGGAAGGTATTCACTCCAGAAGGCGCAAGCACCGATGCCGGGAATGTAGCTACCATCGGTCTCAGAGGCCTCGCCACGGGTACCGTTCATTTCGTAGGCCAGGCACAGTTCTCCGTTGTCGTTCCATAGAGCAGAAGTCCAACGCGGATCATATAAGGTCTCTTCGTCGCTCCAGTAGCCGAGGATGTTGGGGTGGCTGTAGAACACCTTTCTGTTCCATGTCTCACCGTTGTCGTCGCTGTAGATGACCATGCCGTCGCTCCAGGTGTTGTTGATGACGAGGGCGATGCGGTTGTCAGCGGTGGTCTCCATCCAATAGTAGGTGTTGGTGCCCCAGTTGATACCGTATTCAGCGGTGGTGAAGGGCAGCTCGACGCATTCCTTGTCCCAGGTCTGGCCACCGTCGCTCGAACGCCAGTAGCGGATGGGCTCATACACATCGCCTTCCCAAGCGGTGAACTTGGCAGCGGCCACGTGGATGATGTCGCGGTTAGGACCGGAGGTCATCACCGAGGGGTGGGTGTAGTCTGCATTGTTGGTGTAAAGGGCACCAGCAGTGCTGTTGGCTTCCATGTGGTCCTTGTCCTCAACGAGGTAGATGCCCAGGTTGTCGGCAGTGTGGGCAGCCACGACGATGCCGTTCTCCTTGTAGCGGGCGATGGAACCGAAGCCAGTTCTATCATTTTCGATGCGGCCGCCGAGGGGGATCCATTCGTCTTTCTCGCTGTCGTAGGTGGCGATGCAGGTGCCACGGTCGGAGAAGCCGTTGGTGCTGGCCCAGGTGTAGGCGAAGTTGGCGATGCCATCAGGCCAAGTGATGGTTCTGGTGATGTAGCCAGCGTTGGTCTGCCAGTCATAGGTCGAGTAGTCGAGCTCAGCGTCGCTACGCGTCATGTTGGGCTCGCTCAACACGTTCTCGAGGGTCTCCATGCCGTTGGTCTTCTGCATGGCGGCCACGTTTTGCTTGACGTCTTTGTGCGACATCTTTCTCACTTGCGAGTAGCCGGCAGTGGCTATCAACAAGACTAATGCTAAAGTAAATAACTTTTTCATTTTGAGTGAGTTTAATTAATAATTTAGTTGGTTGATTGTGTTTTTCTTTTTGGGAAATTTGGAGCAAAGATAATGGTTTTTTCTAATACGCAAGTGGTTTTACAAAAAAAGGAGGCCGAAGCCTCCTTTTTAAGGTTTAAAGCTTGTGTGAAATACGTTTACTTCACAACGAACTTCATGGTGTTCTCAAAGCCGTTGGCCTTCACGGTGACGAAGTAGACGCCGCTGCTGAGGCTGCTGGTGTTGAGGGTCGGGGTGTTGACACCCGTGTTGATGCTGACGTTCTTGTCCATCACCTTCTGACCCATGAGGTTGTAGACGCTGATGCTCATCTCAGAAGCCTGCGAGGCGTTCACTTCGATGGTCATCTGGTCGACGACGGGGTTGGGATAGATGCGGGTGGTGGTCACAGGGTTGACAGCGGGAGTCTCACCCACGTTCAGGCCTTCATAGTCCGGCACCACTTTCTGGGCCCAGATGATGTTGTCGGTGGCATCGGTTTGGTTAGCGTTGTTGCCAATGTAGAAACCGGGTTCTTCGTCAGCTTGATAAGAGAACCAGAATTCGTTGTTGGTGACATTCTGTGCAGCGCAAGTGGCGACACATTCGTCCATCGAGTGGAGGAAGTCGTCGGCATCTTGCAGCTTCACGTAGTTGTAATAGACGTTGCCAGGGATGTCGGTATAGTCGCCAGTGGCGTCGCCGATCACGTAGCCGGGCTCGATGAAGGTGACGTAGACGCTTCTGTATAAGAAGCCGCCAGAAGACTTTTCACGCGAGGCATCAGGGGATGAGTAACCCACAGCGACGGTGCCTTTGTCGTCGACGGCGATGGCCGGAAGAGTCGAGGCGCCCGAGAAGTACTGATAGTAGACCTGTTCGCTGAAGATATCGCTATTTTCGATGTCTGCATAGTAATCGTCGGGTTCGATGAAACCGATGAGGTGGTTTTCAGGTTCCCAGTTGCGGGTGATATAGTCGCTGACTTGTGCGGTAGGCCACCACATGCGGCACACGTTGTGGTCGTTGGGTTCCATCACATAGCCGTCGTCGGGGCAGGTCCAAGTGGGAGCCACCATGGTGCCCATGGTCTCGTTCCAGTAGAAGATGCCGTCAATAAACTTGGCTTGTTGGATGGTGTAGGAGGTACCAAGTTCAGCGTGGTAGTAGGAGTGCGAAGACAGAGCGAGGTGCACCATGCCGTCGTTGTCGATGCAGATGGCACCGGTCTCGGGGCCATACATGTTGTTGTCTTCATCGAAAATGGAGTTCGGGTCGGTTGCCCAGTCAAGGCCAGCATAAGGGTTGTTCCAGAACTTGATCTTTTCCCAGGTCTCGCCGTTGTCGGTCGACTTGATTACCAGACCGTGGCCCATGAGGCCGTCAAGCAGCAGGATGGCCACGTTGTCGCCATTGGCGGCGAGGGCATATTGGTCGGAGCTGTAGACGGTGTATTCCCATTCTTCGAGGGTGGGCACCATGGTGGTGGTCCAGTTTTCACCATCGGTCGATCTGCTGTAATACAGATAGGTGTCGCCCAGGTTAGGTTCGTCGTCTTGGTCGGCGGCGAGCACGTGGATGACGTCGTGGTTGGCACCTGAGGTAATCACTCTGGGCCAAGTCATCTCGGCGCTATGGCCTTGGGGTTGAGGCAGGGTGTTGTCAGGGTTCGGGATGTAGTTGGGGCCTTGCCAGTCGCCTTCACCCTTCTTCTCGCGGGTGTAGTAGGTGATCTTGGTGTTTGAGCTGGTGTGTGACACGACGATTTCGCCTTCGGGGCCATACTGGCTGTAGCTCGGCCAGCCGGTCTTCTCGGTTTCGATACGGCCAGGCATGGGTTCGCCGTCGTACTCGTCATAAATGAATGCAGTGCCGTCGTAGTAGTCGTAACCGGTACCACGGTCGGTGAGGTTGGCGAGTTGCGACCAGGTGGCCACAACGCCGACGCTACCGTCTTCGAAACGCCACATGCGGTTGGCGTTGAAGCCGTTCGACTGCAGGTCGTAGTGGGACAGCATGGTAGCCCAGCCTGCATAGTCATCGCCTTTATAGGTGGCGGGGGCGCCAGCGTTGGGGGCGAAGTTGAGGATTTGGGCATCCAGGGTCTTGCCATAGGAGCGTTGGTGGATGTCGGCGGTGACCTTCTTAACTTGGTCAGCCTTCATGCGCTCCATGCCTTTTTGCGCAAAGCCAGTCATGGTGACGGCCAATGCGAGGGTGATGAATAAAACTTTCTTCATGGTGTTTTGTTTTGAATTAATAATGAGTGATTGATAGATGATTTCTGTTTTGAGGCTACAAATATAGGCATTTTTTTTGAAGATAGAGGGTAAAATGTCTTTTTTTTGTACAAATTGAATAGCGATGTGCCAGAGATTCCCTGCGGGAATGGAGTAAAGTCTGCCTATATTATTCGCGGCGGCAAATGAGACTCAACGATTTGTAGGCACCACTTGCCGCCGCGGTTCAATAAAGATGAAGAATTTCCATTCCCGAAGGGAATCTAACAAAAAAGGAGGCCGAAGCCTCCTTTTTTGTTTCAAGTTAGTGTGAGTGTTTTCCTTACTTCACGATGAACTTCATGGTGTTCTCAAAGCCATTGGCCTTCACGGTGACGAAGTAGACGCCGCTGCTGAGGCTGCTGGTGTTGAGGGTCGGGGTGTTGATGCCCGTGTTGATGCTGACGTTCTTGTCCATCACCTTCTGGCCCATGAGGTTGTAGACGCTAATGCTCATCTCAGAAGCCTGCGAGGCGTTCACTTCGATGGTCATTTGGTCGACGACGGGGTTGGGATAGATGCGGGTGGTGGTCATGGGGTTGACAGCGGGAGTCTCACCCACGTTCAGGCCTTCGTAGTCCGGCACCACTTTCTGGGCCCAGATGATGTTGTCTGAGGGGGTGGACTGGGTTTGAGAATCACCAGTTCTTGCGTTGATGCCCGGAGTGTCATCGGCTTGGTAGGCAAACCAGAACTCGCTGTTCATGGTGTTAGCAGCCGAGGTGACGTAGATGGCTTCGTCCATCGAGTGGAGGAAGTCGTCGGCATCTTGCAGTTTCACGTATTGGTAGTAGACGTTGCCCGGGATGTCGGTCCAGTCGCCAGTGGCGTCGCCAATCACGTAGCCAGGCTCGATGAAGGCCACATAAACGCTTCTGTAGTAGTAGTTGCCTTCGCTGCCTTGGTACTTATCACGATCGGGGTCGAAGGTGGAATAGGCCACGGCGATGGTGCCCTTGTCGTCCACAGAGATGGCGGGATGAATCGAACTGTTCTGGAAGTAGTTCTTGAACAGAAGGTTGTCGGTTTCCATGTTCTGGTATTCGTCGGTGGGCGGGATGAAGCCGATGAGGTGGTTGTCGGTCTCCCAGTTGCGGGTGATGTAGTCGCCAGCTTCAGTAGTGGGCCACCACATGCGGAAGCAGTTCATCGGGTCGGACTCAATCACATAACCATCGTCGGGGCAGGTCCAAGTGGGAGCCACAACGGTGCCAATGTTCTCGTCCCAGTAGAAGATACCGTCGCAGTTGCGGCTGTAGTAGTAGCTATAGGACCAGCCGAGTTCGTCGTGGGCGCACATGATGCAGGAAATGGCTGCGTGCACCATGCCGTCGTTGTCGATGCAGATGGAGCCGCTTTCAGGAGCGTACATCCTGCGGTCGTCGAGGTCGCCGCCCCAAAGTGAGGCTTCGTCAGTTGACCAATCCAGATCGCCGAAGGGGTTGTTCCAGATGGTGGTCTTCTCCCAGTTTTCGCCGTTATCGGTCGACTTGAGCAGATAACCATTGCGCAAGGGGCTGAGGAGCATGATGGCAACCGTGTTGCCGTTGGCAGCCAAGGCATAGTCTTCGGCGCTGTAGCGCAGGTTCTCATTGTCAGTCAGCAAAGGCATGCGGATGGTCGTCCAGGTTTGGCCGCCGTCGGTCGAACGGTTGTAGTAAAGGTAGCAGTCGGCGGTATTGGCATCGTCTTGGTCGGCGGCAACCACGTGGAGAATGCTGTGGTTGGGACCGGAGGCAACGGCTCTCGGCCAGGTCATTTGGCAAGCGGGGGTGCCGAGCTCTTCCGGGTTCGGGATGTAGTTGGGGCCAATCCAATCGCCTTCACCTCTCTTTTCGCGGTAGTAGTAGCAGACCTTGGTTTCGCTGCTGCCAAAGCCTTGGTGCGAGAAGACCATTTCGCCGTCGTCGCCATAGTGGCAGTAGCTCGGCCAGCCGGTCTTGTCGGCCTCGATGCGGCCAGGCATGGGCTCACCATCAAATTCGTCCCAAACGAACGAGGTGCCGTCGTAGTAGTTATAGCCGGTACCACGGTCGGAGTAGCCGGGAGAAGCTTGTCCCCATGTGGCAGTGACGCCGAGGGTGCCGTCATCGAAGCGGACCATGCGGTTACCCATCATGTTGTTCGATTGGATGTCGTAGTGGGTCATCATGGTGGCCCAGCCGCCGGTGTCATCGCCTCTATAGGTGGCGGGGGCGCCGGTGTTGGGAGCGAAGCCGGTGACGATGGTCTCTGCGCCAGTCATGGCGGGTTTGCTTAAATCAACCTTAACGCGCATGGGCTTGTCGGCCTTCACGCGCTGCTGGGCTGCTCTCTGTGCAAAGCCAGTCATACCGACGGCTAATGCGAGGGAAACAAATAAAACTTTCTTCATAGTACTTGTTTTTGAATAAGTTAATAATGAATGATTGATAAATGAATTCGATTTTGAGGCTACAAATATAGACATTTTTTGTTTAACAGCATGAAAAATGGCTTTTTTTTAAAAATTGGGTCTCGCCAAAAAAAATATGTTGCTGTTGTCAGACAAAAAAGGATTATTCATAATTTTACCGCCTCAAACCTGATTCGTTATGAAAAGACTATTCCTTCCCTTATTATTGTTAGCCCTCGCCGCCTGCACGCAGGAGCCTAAGGTCGACTACGTCACCGATGCGGCAAAATACGTCGATCCCTTCATCGGCACGGGCGGTCACGGCCATACCTTCCCGGGTGCCACGGTGCCCTTCGGCATGGTGCAGTTCAGCCCCGACACCCGCATGAACGACTGGGACGGCTGCTCGGGCTACCACACCTCCGACAACACCATCCTCGGCTTCAGCACCACCCACCTCAGCGGTACAGGTTGCTCCGACTACGGCGACTTTAGGTTTATGCCGTTCGACAGCCTTGCTACTTTCCAACACGAGAATGAAGACGCTCAAGCAGGCTACTATTCCGTGCTGTTGGACAATGGCGTCAAGGTGGAACTGACCACGGGCGACCGCGTGGGCATGATGCGCTGCACCTATCCTAAATCCAGCCCCCAGCGTCTTTTGCTGGATATGCTTCATGGTGTTAACGATGAGGTTGTCTATGAGCAAGAGGTGAATGCGGAAAATGACCACGCCATCAGCGGCTTCCGCCGCACCCGCGACTGGGCGAACGAGCAATACCTCTATTTCTACGCGGAGTACTCCAAGCCTATAGGGCAATTTACGAATACGGAATATACTACCCAGCTTCAGTTTGCGGAAAACGATGAGCCTATCGTCATGCGCATCGCCCTCTCCGCCGTCGACGTGGAAGGCGCGAAGAACAACCTGAAAGCCGAACTTGCCGACGGTGACTTCGACTTCGATGCCTTGAAGCAGAAGGCCTACGATAAGTGGAATAAGGAACTGCTGCGCTACGAGGTCAGCGACCCGAACGAATCGAACAAGACGGTGTTCTACACCGCCCTCTACCACTGCATGATTGCCCCCAACCTATACAGCGATGCCGACGGCCGCTATCGTGCCCACGACCTGAAGGTGTATCAGTCCGAAAGACCTGTCTATACTGTGTTTTCCTTGTGGGACACCTTCCGCAGCCTGCACCCGCTATTCAGCCTGATGCAACGTGAGCGCACCCTCGACTTCATCAACACCTTTATTAATAAATACGAGACCAACCCGCACCACATGTTGCCCATCTGGGAGCTGGCAGCCAACGAGACCTACTGCATGATCGGCAACCACGCCATCCCCGTCATCGCTGACGCCTACTTCGCCGGCATCCGCGACTTCGACACTGAGAAGGCTTTGGAAGCCATGGTGGCAAGCTCAAAGGACGATTTCCGCGGCATGGGTGCCTACATGAAATACGGCTACATCCCGATTGAAGCGGAGGGCGAGGCCACATCCAAGACCCTAGAATATGCTTATGACGACTGGTGTGTGGCCCGCATGGCTGAAGACATGGGCAAAAAAGACATCGCCGATGAGTTCTATGCCCGTGCACAGGCCTATAAGAATATCTACAACCCTGAGAACCAGTTCTTCCAAGGTCGTCGCAATGGTGGTTGGATGCGTCCCTTCGACCCCGCGCAGGTCAACTTCACGCTGACCGAGGCCAACTCCTACCAGTATGGTTTCTTCGTGCCGCAGGACATCAACGGCCACATCGACCTGATGGGCGGCAGTGACAGCTATGAGGCAAAACTCGACGCCCTCTTCAATGCACCCTCCAACCTCACGGGTCGCGAGCAACCCGACATCACGGGCCTCATCGGGCAATACGCCCATGGCAACGAGCCGAGCCACAATACGGTGTATATGTACAATTTCGTCGGCAAGCCGACCAAGACACAAAAATACGTGAAGCAGGTGATGGACGACTTCTACACCGACCGCCGCGACGGCTATTCGGGCAACGAAGACTGCGGCCAGATGTCGGCCTGGGCGGTGTTCTCGTGCATGGGCTTCTATCCCGCCACACCCGCCTCGGGTTATTATGTGCTGGGTCTGCCGCGCTTCGAACGCACCCGCCTCACCTTCGAGAATGGCAAGCAGTTTGAGGTAGTCGCCAAGAACCTAAGCGACAAGAACTGCTATGTGCAGTCGGTGAAGCTGAACGGAAAGCCGTTGGAGCGCAGCTATGTCACCTTTGACGAGGTGCACAATGGCGGCACCTTGGAGTTCACCATGACTGACAAGGCCGATTCGCCCTGGGCCACCAAACCTGAAAACTGCCCCGTGGCGCGCATCCCTGCCGAGTCCATCGTCATCGTCCCGACCATCAACACCGATTCCGACACCTTCTTCGACAGCCTTATGGTTAGCATGAGCCATCCTGTCGAAGGCGTGAAGATCTACTACACCTTGGATGGCACCGAACCAAGCGAGGGCAGTCTGCTCTACGAGCAACCCATCTGTCTGAAGCAAAACACCATGGTGCGTGCAGCCGCTTTGCAGGACGGTCGCTGGAGTCAAGTGATTGACGCGCAATATTATCTTATCGACGCCAACCGTAGCGTGAAGTTGCAGAACATGTACAACGAGCAATACGAGGCAGGCGGTCTCAAGGCCCTCATCGACCATCTGCGTGGT
This sequence comes from uncultured Bacteroidales bacterium, assembly GCA_947303625.1. Lineage (GTDB taxonomy): Bacteria > Bacteroidota > Bacteroidia > Bacteroidales > F082 > Limimorpha. The sequence continues at coordinate 22,284 of CAMYYV010000008.1, forward strand.
GGCGAGAACTTCCGCACAGGTGCTTGGCAGGGCTACTATGGCGTCGACCTCATCGCCACCGTCGACTTGGGCCAACCTAAGAAGATCAACCGCTTGGCGGGCAGCTTCCTGCAGGAGGTTTACTCCTGGATTTGGATGCCCACCGAGGTGGAGTATTTCATCAGCAACGACGGCAAGAGCTTCCGCAGCGTGGGTAAGGTGAAGAACACTGTGCCGATTGATGCCGACGGCGCCTTCATCCAGGAGATGGAAGTGCGTCCGCGCACTAATGCCCGCTATGTGAAGATGGTGGCCAAGACCATCGGCACCTGCCCCGAAGGCCATGTCGGCGCCGGTCAGAAGGCCTGGATCTTCTGTGATGAACTGGTGATAGAGTAGGAGATTCCCCTGCGGGGAATGGAGTGTTGTGCCGTTTTATAAAGCGGCGGCCTTTGGATCTTGCGAATAGAAGACACCATAAGCCGCCGCAGAAACAAAGAAACAGAAACTCCATTCCCGAAGGGAATCTCAAGAATAAACTTTGAATCTTTAAATCTTTAAATCAACCTATATGAAAGAATCAATAGTGATTTTGGCCGGCGGCGGTCCGGCACCTGGAATCAACACGGTGATCAGCACCGTGGCCAAGACTTTCCTCAAGGACGGCTATCGCGTCCTCGGTCTCAACGAAGGCTACAAGAACCTCTTCAAGCCCGATCCCGATGTCATCGAAATGGACTTCCTCTATGCCGATGCCATCCTCAAACAAGGTGGTTCTGCCTTGAAGATGAGCCGATACAAACCGAAGAACGAGGAGTTCAACACCGAGTTCTTCATCAAGAACAACATCAAACTGTTGGTCACCATCGGCGGCGACGACACCGCCTCGACGGCCAACCGTATCTCCAAGTTCTTGGCCAGCAGTGGCTTCCCTATCCAGAATATCCACGTGCCAAAGACCATCGACAACGACCTGCCGTTGCCTGAGGGCAGCCCGACCTTTGGCTACTATTCGGCTAAAGACGCCGCCGTGCATCTGGTGCAGACCATCTATGAAGATGCTCGCACCAGCGGCAACTGGTTTGTGGTGTCGGCCATGGGCCGTGAGGCGGGTCACCTGGCCTTCGGCATGACGTCGGCTTGCCACTGCCCGATGGTGGTCATCCCCGAGATGTTCAGCGAGACCGATGTCACCTTCGATGCCATCATCAAGTTGGTGGTGAGCTCCATCGTGAAGCGCAAGCTGTTGGGTGTCGACTATGGCGTGGCTATCATCAGCGAGGGTGTGTTCCACTTCATGAGCGATGAGGAAATCGAGAAGTCGGGTGTGGCCTTCACCTACGACGAACACGGTCATCCTGAGCTGGGCAATGTCAGCAAGGCCCATATTTTCAACCTGCTGCTGCAGCAGCGCCTGAAGGCCTTGGGCATCAATGTGAAGAGCCGTCCCGTCGAAATCGGCTATGGCATCCGTTGCGTTGAACCTAACGGCTACGACTTGACCTACTGCTCACTGCTGGGTTACGGTGTGAAGAAATTGTTTGACAAGGGCGTGAGTGGCGCTATGGTCACCACCAACCCGAAGGGCGAGATCATGCCGCTGTATCTGAAGGATGTGGAAGACGAGAACGGCAAGATCAAGCCGCGCTTGGTCAACCTCAACGGCCCGAAGGCTGAGTTGATTTTCAACGAGGGTTTGCAGTACATCGGTCCTGCCGACTATGAAGCAGCCAAAGCCTATCTGCCGAATCCCGAGGACTACGACTTCAAGAAGATCTTGAAATGGTAATAGGTTCCCGCCTAGCGGCGGGAATGGAGTAAGGTATAAAATGACCAGCGGCGGCTTGTAGCGTTTACAGTTTGTAAGCGTTACAGGCCGCCGCGGTTTATAAAATGATTATAACTCCATTCCCGCGAAGCGGGAACCTCTTAGTGTCATTGTCTAACGTTGACTTTCTGTACGAAGACCCCGTTTCCTGTGGTGATGCGGACGAGATACATGCCCGATTCGTAACGGCTCAGGTCGAGGGTGGTGTTGCCTTCGGTTTCAGCCTCCATGAGTTTTTGTCCCAAGAGATTGCTGACGCTGATGTGCATCATGCCTTGGCCTTCGATGTTGAGCATACCGTTGGTCGGGTTGGGGTAGACTTGTATGTCGCCAGAGTTTTCAGCAATGTCGGTGATGATGATGATGATTTCTTCTTCTTCCGACTCGCAGTTTTCGTCGCCTCTGACATAAGTGCAGGTTACCTCATACTTGTATCCGCCCATCCATTGGCTCGCCATGTTGTCAAAGTATTCGTAGGCGGACAAGCCGTCATAGGGAATCTCGGCAATGAGTTCGCCTTCAGTTTTATATGAAATCAGAGTGCGATAGACATTGAAATGGTCCAAGTTGTTGGTGATGGCGGGCGTGTCCCAATTGAGATGGCCTCCAAGGTTCTCTTCACCGGTGTAATAGTATTCGCCGTCGAGGTTCTGCACGGGATAGCAAGCCAACGGGGCTTCCTCGCAGTTGTTCTCGTAGGTCATGAAGATGCCGTCTTCGAGGTCGCCAGAGGTATAGAGTTCGTTGCCATCATAGTCGAGGATGGTGAATGAACACTCACCATCAGTGTCGTGTTCAGGATAGGCGTGGTACCAGCCATGGTTCCAGATGAAGTTGAGGTTGCCTCTCAACAAAGGCAGGTCGACGACCAACTCTGAGCCTTGCGTCATGCTGACCACCGCAATGCGCTGGCCGCTTCCGGAGGTCACGCTGATGGCGGCGCCTTTCCAGCCGTCGCCACCGTCATCGTGGAGTTGGAAGATGACATTGCATTTCTCGCCGACGAGCACGCTGCGGTAGGTGGTGCGGCTGATACCAGCCTCATTGGTGACGTAGATGGCGTATTCGTATAGACCGGGCTCGAGACCGTTGTCTTCGTATTCCATGTCGGCACCCACTTGGGCGTCGGTCAGTTCGGCGATGACCTCGAAGTTGCGGCGGATAGTAATGGAGGTGATACCGGTCAGGGCGTTACCGTTGAGGTCGAGGGTGGGGTTGGTCCAGCTGAGTCGTACGGCATCCAGTGAAGCTTTCTCAATGGCAACCATTTTGTCCACGCTGTCGGGGCGGCTATAGTAGACATCGCCTTGCGGGATGATGTGACCTGTGAAGCCGTTCATTTGGTTGAAGGCATAGCGGGTGGTATTGAGGGCTCCGATGGGACACCATGCGTTGTCGCGACCGCTCCAACCCCAGTTGAAGTGGAAGTAGTCGTTCTCGTCGTAACCGTCGCACACATAGGCGTGACCACCAGCGCCGCTGTCGTCCTGACCGCTGTAGTAGAGAGGCAGGAGCTCATCCAAACCACCGTCTTTCAGCATCTGGGCCCATTCCTCGTTGGTGTAGCCCCAACCCGGCCACCAGCTGCCATAGTTGGTTACATGATCGTTGCAGTTATAACGGAAGTAGCTGCGCAAGGCAGTAGGGACGTCGTCAGAGTAGGCACCGCTGCCTTGACCACTATATTGCATGTTGACTGAGATGCCAAGATGATGCAGCAGTTGTGCAATTTCGAAGTATTCCTCTTCGGTGCTGGTTGAGTCCAGCGTATTGGGCATCAACTCAAAGTGGTATTCGGTCTCGCCATAGTTGGCACTTTGTTGGGCATAGCCTTGCGGGTTGTAACTGTGTGAGCCCACGCCTTGTGCAGGCCATTCCCAAAACTTCATCACCATGCCCATAGCCGTAGCCACGCAACCGGCATACGCATGGCCACCACTGCCTTCAGGGTCTTCTGGGCATTGGCTGTTCCAAGGGAAGTTCTGGTTCCAAAGGGTTTGGCAGAGTGGTCCCACAACGGTACGAGTTTGGCCGCCACGGTTGAGGCTGCCTGTTTCGTTTACCGAACGCCATTCAGCGACAATGTCGGGCGAGGCAGTGAGGTTGTGCTCGCGAACGTATTGGATTTCCTCGCGGAAGCCTTCAAGGGTGAATTGGAAGCCTTCCGACACGTTTTGCGGGTCAAACTGTCCTGTGGTAGAGTAGGCGAGGATGGGCTTCACGAGGTCGTCGCCGGCCACAATGACGAAGCCTTCACCGTTGCTGACGTTGAAGACGTAATAGTCGGTGGCGTCACGGTCGGCAGCCACACTGACGAGATTCAGTTGGATGTCAGCGTTTTTCTGGCTGACGGCGGTGGTGCTCAGGAATTTGGCACCCACTTTTTGGGCCTTCTGTGGGCTGACAGGGCCGGCCATCACGTTGCCCCAAGTGAGGGCAGCAAGGCATAGGAAAAGGAGCGTTTTTTTCATTGTGAAAAGTTTTAAAAAGCTTCACTGAGAGCTATTGCATAGATTATAATGTAGAATATCCAAATAGGTATCATCACGATGCTGATGATGAGTCCAACCTTTGAGGTGATACGGCCTGCGTTGAGCATCCCTTCGCCGGTAAATGCTTCAGGGTCTGCAGCGATGGCCTCATAGCCTTCATTTGCCTTGCGTTTTCCAATAGCCGAAAGGATGAAGCCTGGGATGATTAGCGAGCTGAAATTGATGGACAGGATGCCAAGCACCAAGGAAGCGATGGCGGAAGGATGGACGGTTTTGCATGGTTTGCAAACGGAGTTGGCCTGCTTGAGAGGGGCACAACATTCTGGGCAGTTCTCATTCGTTTTGTCAACCAAAGCCCCGCAATAGGCGCATTTGATCTTTGTGTCGTTGTTCATGGTATTGATTTTTTCGAGTTATTCTTTCAGTTTCTTATACCTGAACCGTTTGGGCTCGACATTGCCGAGGCGTTTCATCTTATTTTCTTCATATTCTGAGTAACTGCCCTCGAAGAAGTAGACCTGCGAGTTGCCCTCGAAGGCGAGGATGTGGGTGGCCACACGGTCGAGGAACCAGCGGTCGTGGCTGATGATGACGGCGCAGCCTGCGAAGTTCTCCAAACCTTCTTCCAAGGCACGGAGCGTATTCACGTCGATATCGTTGGTGGGTTCGTCCAAGAGTAGGACGTTGGCTTCCTGTTTTAAGGTAAGGGCCAGGTGCATGCGGTTGCGTTCGCCGCCTGACAGCACGCCTGCTTTCTTCTGTTGGTCGTTGCCGCCGAAGTTGAAGCGCGACACGTAGGCGCGCGAGTTGATGCTGCGCTTGCCCAGTTGTATCAAGTCGTTGCCGCCGCTGATGACCTCCCAGACGGTCTTCTCGGGGTCGATGTCGGCGTGCTGCTGGTCCACATAGCCGATCTTCACGGTCTCACCGACCTCGAAGGTGCCGGAGTCGGGCTTCTCCAAGCCCATGATGAGGCGGAATAGCGTGGTCTTGCCTGCGCCGTTGGGACCGATGACGCCCACGATGCCGCCTTGCGGCAGGCTGAAGTTCAAGTTCTCGAACAACAGCTTGTCGCCGTAGGCTTTGGTGACGTCATGTGCTTCGATGACTTTGGTGCCGAGGCGGTCGCCATTGGGGATATAGATTTCGAGTTTCTCTTCCTTTTCCTTCACATCCTCGTTGAGCATCTTCTCATACGACTCCAGACGAGCCTTGCCCTTGGCGTGACGTGCTTTCGGAGCCATACGCACCCACTCCAACTCTCTTTCGAGGGTCTTGCGGCGTTTGCTCTCGGTCTTCTCTTCCATGGCGAGGCGGGCGGTCTTCTGGTCGAGCCACGACGAGTAGTTGCCTTTCCACGGGATGCCTTCGCCGCGGTCGAGTTCGAGGATCCAGCCGGCCACGTGGTCGAGGAAGTAACGGTCGTGGGTGACGGCGATGACGGTGCCTTTGTATTGCTGCAAGTGGCTCTCTAACCATTGGATGCTTTCGGCATCGAGGTGGTTGGTGGGCTCGTCTAAGAGCAGGATGTCGGGCTCTTGCAGCAGCAGACGGCACAATGCCACGCGGCGGCGCTCACCTCCCGAGAGGTTGCGCACTGGGGTGTCGCCTTCGGGACAGTTGAGGGCGTCCATGGCGCGCTCTAGCTTGCTATCGAGTTCCCAAGCATCGTGTTGCTCGATGAGTTCGGTCAGCTCACCCTGACGGGCAATCAGTTTGTCGAAGTCGGCATCGGGCTCGGCGAATTTATTGTTGATCTCTTCGTATTCCTTGAGGATGTCGACGATCTCCTGCACGCCTTCTTCTACCACTTGGCGGACGGTCTTATTGTCGTCGAGCTGCGGCTCCTGGTCGAGCATGCCCACAGAATAGCCGGGCGAGAAGACGACTTCGCCGTTATAGGATTTCTCCTTGCCTGCGATGATGCGCAGCAGGGTCGATTTTCCCGCTCCGTTCAAGCCGATGATGCCGATTTTGGCGCCATAGAAGAAGGAGAGGTAGATGTCTTTCAGGATTTGTCGCGACGGCGGGATGATTTTGCTCACGCCTACCATCGAGAAGATGATTTTTTTGTCGTCGGTTTGTGCCATATCAGTTGTTCAGTTAAAGCAGGTTGCTGAGCCTGTCGAAGCACCGTCTGTTATCTGTCGGCCCTTCGACAAGCTCAGGGACCTTAGTTTTTCAGTTGTTGTTTCATTGCGTGTTCCATAATAGCCGTCGCTTTGCCCCAATCGTACACGCGGTTGGTGAAATTATATCCTGCCAGGGCGAGACCTTCGGCCTTGTTGTTGTCGGTCAACAAGGTGATGATATGCTGCGCCATCTCCTCGGCGTTGCTGCCTACCAAGATCTCTTCGTCGGGTTTGGCACCCAGGGAGGCGTTCGCCAAAGGCGAGGTGATGGCAGGCAGGCGCATCGACATGGCCTCCAATAATTTATTCTGCAGGCCCGTGCCAATGCGCATGGGGGCGATGAAGACACGGCTTTGGGCGTAGGCGGTGCGGATATCGTCGAGCCAGCCGCTGACGATGATTTTGTCAGAAGCGGCTTTCTTCACCTTCGGGTCGGGGGTGGCGCCTGCGATATAAAGCTTCACCTCCGGCAGGGTCTTCCACACGATGGGAAGGATCTCGTTGGCCAGATAGTCGACGGCGTTCACATTGGGCGGGTAACTCATGTTGCCCGTGAAGACGAGGTCGTATTGTTTCTCGCAGTCGATGGGGTGGTATTTCTCGTGGTCGACACCGTTGGGTACGACGAGGATTTCGTCGCGTTTCTCGTGCGGGAACAAGGCCCGGTCGGGTTCGCTGATGATGGTGCGCACATCGAAGTCATCGAAAATGGCGGCCTCGTATCGTGCCAAACGGCGGTATTCCATGTTATAGATGGGTCGGGTGGCGAAAGAGGCGATGTCGGCGCGGCGTTTCATGCCGTAGGAGAAGATGTCCTGATAGTCGATGGTTTTCGGAAGGTCTTTGTGCCTGATGTATTCTGCCACGCGGAGCAGCTGTCCAAACAGCATGTCGGGTTTGTGCTTCGCAATCAGCGCATTGACTTTTTTGGCGGCCTTGCGGTTGTAGAAATAGCCGCATTGTAAAGGAAGGCCGTTGAAGAAGGCGCGGATGAGACCCATAAGAACCTGCGGCTTTGTGATTTTAATGAAGTTGATGGACTGACAGTAGGGTTGCAAGGCGCGGAAGGCATCCTGTTCGTTCACTTTGGCGTTGTCGTTGAGGGCACAGAGGACAATCTCGTTGTGTTTCGCGAGTTGCTTTATCTGGTTGAAAGCCCGCAACTTGTCGCCTTTTTCAAGCGGGTAGGGGATGCGCGGTAGGAGTACAAAAATCTTCATTACCTCGAAATTGAGGGTACAAAGATAGTGTTTTTTCTTTATGTAAGGTGTTTTTACTATGGCAGATGGCTTATGGCCCATGGCTCGTTTCACCCAAGGCGCGACATTAGTGCCAATTGTTGAAGCGAGCCATAAGCCATTGGCTATAGGCCATAGTCATCAGCCATAGTTACAAAAACGAAATCTTGCTTCCCGGTCGAATCTGCTCATAAAACATCAGCAGGCGGGCGATGATCTTGCGGTTGTCGTAGGTGGCTTCCACCAGTTTTCGGGCTTCGTGGCCTATCTTGACGGCGATCTCTGGGTTCTCGTTGATGCTGCGGATGGCCTCCACCATCTTGGCCTTGTTTTCGGCGATGATGATGTTGACTTCCTCGTCGTAGAGGATGCCTTCGGCACCCACGCGTGTGGTGATAACGGTCTTGCCCATCGCCATCGACTCGATGATCTTGATGCGGATGCCACTACCTGAGAGCAGGGGGACGATGGCTACGTCGTGGTTGGCGACAAATTCCTTGGCATCGGGCACCTCGCCGATGACGTCGATGTGCGGGTTTTTCATCGTGGTGAGCCATTCGGGCATGTTGCGGCCTGCCAGATGATAGACGAAGTCAGGCACTTTCTCCACGGTCTTGGGTAGCACCTCGTCGATGAACCAGCGGATGCCTTCCTCGTTGGGCATCCAGTTCATGGAACCGATGTGGTAGAACTTGGGCTTGCCTTCTATTTCGTATTTCGGTGTAAACTCCTCGGGATAAACGCCGAATGGGATGTCGATGACGGGCTTGGAGCTGTATTTGCGGAAGAAAGCGGCGTCTTTGCGCGTGATGGCCGCGATGCCGTCGACAGTTTCCAAAGCGTTGAGCTCGTATTCTTTCAGAGTCTTTGCCAAGTGATTGATATACCATCGTTTGAGGGGCGAGCGTGTCTCCTTGGCGATGCGTTCCCAAATCTTGTGCTCCACGTTGTGGGCACGCAACACGATCATGGCCTTCGAGTGGGCACGGATGTCGTTGACATAGGCTGCCATGTATAGCATCTCTAACTGCACCACGTCAAATTGCTCTTTATCAAGCACCTCGGTCAGCCTGGCCTTGAAGTCCTCGGAGATAAAACGCTCCACATGGTATGACTTTCTAGTGAACAGGTTGAGGAAGGCGTTCATGGGCTTCACGCTCAGGTCGACATCAATCAGCTCGATGCCGGTCTTTTTCTTGTAATCCTCGGGGATGTCGCTTTCCTTGACGTTGAATTTTTCACTGTTGATGGCTAATATCTTGACCTGGTGACCTGCTTCCAAAAGACCGGTGATGATGCTGTTCATCGCCATGGGACCGCCTTCGGAGGCCGGGTAGGGGGGCTTGTTGCAGAGGAGGAGTATCTTCATGTTGAATCGTTTAATTGTTGCCTTGTAGGGCTGTCGTACCACGGCAGCCGTAGAGGTTTTATGGTGTATTCACCTCGCCGGTTCGTTTTTTCTTGAATAGTTTTTGGAAGAATTTCTTCCAGCTGTCGCCGTCGAAGAGGGCCGCATCGGTGGTGGCTTTGAAGGTGAGGAACAGCCCCACGGGAGCCAGCACGATCGAAGAGAGCCAGACGCCTACAAACATGTTGAGGTCGCCAAAGACGGCCATGCGCTCACCAATGGTAGAGATGATATAGTAGACGACGAAGAAGAGCACCGAGACGACCACAGGGAGGCCCAAGCCGCCCTTGCGGATGATGCTGCCAAGCGGCGCCCCGATGAAGAAGAAGATGAGACAGGCTATGCTCAAGGTGAATTTCTTGTGCCACTCTTTCTTGTGCTTGTGGATGTTCTCTGTCTGTGTGCCGAGGTCCAGCTTGTTGAAGGCCACGTTGTCCTTGGCGTTTTGCGCACTACCGATGGCCAAGCCGAGGAGGGCGCTGCGTGTTTCACCTTCATAGTTGTCTATCAAGGGCCAACGCAGTCGGGTGCAGGTGTCGGTCGCAGTATGCAGGGGAAGGTCTGACGTGCGTTGGCTGTTGTAGTTGGCCCAGCGTCGCGCGAAGCCCTCGGTGAAGGCCTGCTGTTTGCTGTCGTAGCGCACTTCCAACGAGTCCAAGGCGGTGGAGAGCTGCCGTATGTTCATCATCTGCTGGTACGACTTGTACATGTCCTCGCTCGACCGTGTCATGTCGAAGGAGGCAAGGCTGAACTTGAGCTGCTCCTGCTTGAACGACATCCGCTCGAAAGGCCGGTTCTCCCTTGAGTTGTCAGCGACGAGGTCGGTGTAGTTGTGGCCGTTGTATAAGGTGAAGATGATGTTGCGCTGGTTGGGACTCATCGACATCATGCCCGAGTCGGCGGTGATGATCTTGGAGCAGCCGTTGTGGTCGCTGTGGTCGTAAATCTTCACGCCATAGATGTGGCTGCCGTCTTTGCCTTTCTTGTCGACAAAGATGACGTAGTTCTCGATATCCTTGTAAAACACGCCTTCCTTGATGTTGAAGGCCAGCTTCTGCCGTTGTATGTCGGTGAGCAAGGTGCGCCATTTTAGGGTGGCGATGGGGATGAGGCTGTTCGAGATGAAGAATGCCAACACGCTCAGTACCAACGCGAAGCTAAACAGCGGCCGCATGGCCCGCCACATCGAAATGCCCGAGGCTTTCATGGCCACCAACTCGTAGTGCTCGCCGAGGTTGCCGAAACACATCAACAAGGCCAACAGCAGGGCCAGAGGCAGCGACATTGGGATGGCTGTGATGGATGTATAAAAAAGAAGCTCTGCTATAATCTTGAGTTCCAGACCTTTGCCGACGAGATCATCGACATAAAGCCACACGAACTGCATCACCCAAATGAACACCACGATGAAGAAGGTGAGGACGAAGGTTCCTATAAATGATTTGGTGATATAGCGATAAAGTTTCTTCATTTGTATAAAAACAACGCTGCAAATTTAGAAAAATTCTATTTTTGCCGAAAAAATAGTCTTGAAGTTCAACAAGTCCCGCGTCTCGCAGTCTCGCGTCTCGCGTCAAAAACAAACACAATGGAAACCAAAGATTATTACAAAGGCTTGAACATAGCCATCACCGTCAGCGCCAAAGACGGCGAGATCTTATATCAAAACGACAGCTCCATCGAGGTGAACGGCGACGCTCGCGGCCGCGACTTGATGAAATGCCACAATGAGCGCTCGCAGCAGATCATACAACATCTTTTGGATGACGCTGCCACCAATGTCTACACCATCTCGAAGAAAGGAAAGAAGAAACTCATCTACCAGACACCTTGGTATGAGGATGACGAGAAAAAGGTCGTCGGTGGACTCGTGGAGTTCTCCATCATCCTTCCCGATGACATGCCGCATTACGACCGAGGATAACAAAGGTTAAATATTTAATTATTAAACATTTAAAAATAATTCATCATGAAAAAAACACTCATTCTTTTGTTACTGGCGTTTGCGTTCTTCGGAGCAAAAGCCAACGACGGCGTGTATTTCACGTCGGGCAACCAACTAATCCCGATTACCGAGACCGAGATTTCGGTGAAGAAGGAAGTGCTTGAGGTTACCAGAAGGGACCAGATGATTCATGTCCATGTCTATTATGAATTCTTTAACCCTGGTAACGACAAAACTCTTTTGGTAGGTTTCGAAGCCATGCCGCCCAGTGGCGCCTGGGATATTCCGGAAGAGGATTACAAAAATCTCACCGACCACCCCTATATGCATGATTTCACAGTGTATATTAACGGCCAGCGCTTGGATTATCAGGTGTCGCATGTCGAAAGCAATGAAACTGGTTATTATCACAATGGAAAGTTCGACGAGCTCTCGAAGCAACGCGAGCTTGAACTGGGACGCGAGATGGAATTCTCGGAAGGAATCCCGTATTTGTTCGTCTACCATTTCAATGCCACCTTCAAGAAAGGCCTCAACGTTGTTGAACACACCTATGTCTTCGACGAGTCGACCTATGTGGGTGCCGAGTACGATTTTGACTACGTGCTGACTGCTGCCAACCGTTGGGCCAACCACCAGATCGATGATTTCACGCTGAATGTCGATATGGGTGAACGCGAGTCTTTCGCCATCCGTCCTACCTTCTTCAAGAGTGCCGATGAATGGACCATCAACGGCAAGGGAAGAAAGTCGAAGGGCGGTGAACTCTATAATGATAATACCTTGTTCCACATGCAAAAGGGTGGTGTCACTTTCCATAAGAAGAACTTCCATCCTGAAGGTGAATTGGAAATCTATAAGCTTGTCCCTGGTTTGATGATGATGTGGGGTGACGAGGCGAATGCATCGGGAGTGATGAATGCTGTCAAACGGCAATATGCACAATGGAACCTATGGATGTTTGATGATGATAGTTTCTCCCTGACCAAGGAAGAAAAACGCATCATGAAGAACCTTCCGTTTGCCTATCGCGGCCATGTGTTCAAGGACCAAGGGCTGAAGAAATTCTTCGAGTCGACGGATTGGTACATTCCTGATCCCAACTACGTTGACGACATGAGTCAGATGAGCAATGATGAAAAGGAGTGGATCGAATTTTGGTCAAAGTAAGAAATAAACGAAAACAAAAAATGGGAGCGAGCTCGCTCCCATTTTTTTTGTGTGTAAGCACGCAGCTTACTTGGTAACCAGGTTGTAGGTGTCCTGCGCGATGACGAACTCTTCGTCGGTAGGATACACCACCACGGTGACCTTCGAGTTGGGCGTCGAGATGATGCCGGCGTCGCCGATGGTCTCTTTGTTCATCTGACGGTCGTATTCGATGCCGAGGCCTTCCATGTTCTCGAGGATGGCTTCGCGCATGAACCAGGCATTCTCGCCGATGCCGCCCGTCATGACGATGAGGTCGGCACCGTTCATCACAGCCATGTAAGCTCCGATGTACTTCTTCACGCGGTGGGCAAACATGTTGAAGGCGTAGGCGCAACGCTCGTCGCCTTCTTCCTTGCCGGCACGCACGTCGCGCATGTCCTGCTTGCCGCCCGTGATGCCCACGAGACCTGACTTCTTGTTCACCAGGGTGTTCATCTCCTTGGTGGTGTAGCCTTCCTTGTCCATGATGTACATGAAAGCACCGAGGTCGAGGTCGCCGGTGCGGCTGCCCATGACGAGGCCTTCAACGGGGGTGAAGCCCATCGAGGTCTCCACCGACTTGCCGTATTCGACGGCGGCGATGCTGGCACCGCTGCCGAGGTGGCAGGTGACGATCCTTGATTTCTTCCAGTCCATGCCGACAAAAGCGGCGGCCTTCTCGGCAACGTACTTGTGGCTGGTGCCGTGGAATCCGTAACGACGCACGCGATACTTTTCGTAGTACTCGTAAGGCAGGGCATAGAGGTAGGCCTCAGGCGGCATGGTGCTGTGGAACGAGGTGTCGAACACGGCGGCCATGGGGATGCCGGGGAGCACCGTCTCCATGGCATGGATGCCCTGCAGGCTGCCCGGGTTGTGCAACGGGGCGAGGTCGCAAAGGTCTTCGATGCCTTTGATGACTTGGTCGTCGATGAGGACGCTTTGGGTGAACTTCTCGCCACCGTGGGCCACGCGGTGACCGACAGCGTCGATTTCCTTCAGGTCTTTGATGACACCCATCTTCGGGTCGACCAAAGCCTTCAGCACCAGTTTGATGCCTTCGGTGTGGTTCGGGATGGGAAGCTGCTCGTAGTGCTTCTCGCCATTGTATTTGTGGGTAAACTCGCCCATTTCAAGGCCGATACGCTCAAGCAAGCCTTTGGCTAACAGGCGCGACGAATTGGCGTTTTCCATCTCCAAAAGCTGGTACTTGATGGAGGAACTGCCGCAGTTTAAAACGAGGATTTTCATCGTATTTCGGGAGTTTTATTGTTTGTTCAGTTTTGACTTTCGTTTTTTTTGCTTTGTTTGCTTCTGGCTTCTGGCCTTTGGCTTCTGGCAGCTTATTGATAAAGGTAAGACTTCTTTCTCCTGTTGAAACTGCCAATAGCCAGAGGCCAGTAGCCAATAGCCGATTATTTTTGTTTCTGTGCAATAGCCTGGTTACACGTAATAGCCACCAGTTTGTACACATCGTCGATGGAGCAGCCACGGCTGAGGTCGTTGCAGGGCTTGGCGAGACCTTGCAGCACGGGACCGACAGCTTCGGCACCGGCCAGACGCTGGACGAGCTTGTAAGCAATGTTACCCACTTCGAGGCAGGGGAACACGAGAGTGTTGGCCTTACCAGCCACCTCGCTGCCGGGAGCCTTGCTGGCACCTACCGAAGGCACGATGGCGGCATCGGCTTGCAGCTCACCGTCGAGGACGAGGTCGGGACGGCGTTCCTTGGCGATGCGTGTGGCTTCGATGACCTTGTCGACCACCTCATGTTTGGCGCTGCCCTTGGTGGAGAAGCTCAGGATGGCGGTGACGGGGTCGATCTTGGCGATGGCCTTGGCGGTGTCGGCAGTGCAGATGGCAATCTCGGCCAGCTGTTCAGCCGTCGGCATGGGTGTCACAGCGCAGTCGGCGAAGACCATGCGGCCGTTGGTGCCGTAGGGGCATCCCTCGGGCAGGAACATCGTAAAGGCACCGCTGACGCAGCTCACGCCAGGCACAGTCTTGATGATCTGCAGGGCGGGACGCAGCATGTCGCCCGTGGTGCTGCGGGCACCACTGACAAGACCGTCGGCCTCGCCAGCCTTGACCATCAGGATACCGAGATACATGAAGTTCTGGGCCAGGTCGTCGGCTTGCTCGGGCGTCATGCCCTTGGCTTTGCGGAGCTCAAAGAGCAGGTCAGCATATTTCTGTTTGTCGGGGTTGTTCTTCGGGTCGACGATACGGGCCTTGCCGATGTTTTGAAGACCGAACTCGGCTGTCATTTCTTTGATCTTCTCGGCGGGACCGATGAGGATGATGTCGGCGACACCGTCAGCCAAAAGACGGTCGGCGGCTTTCAGGGTGCGGGGCTCGTCGCCCTCGGGGAGCACGATGCGCTGCTTGTTGGCCTGCGCATTGGCAATGATTTCTTGCATTAAATCCATGATGTGGTGTTGAATTGTTGATTGATTATTGTTGAATTGATAATTCGATGTGTAATTGTTGAATCGTAGGGGCGGACTTGTGTCCTCCCTATTAGATTTTTTCGGTTGCAAAGTTAGTAAGTTTTTGTGTCGGTTTGCAAATAATCCATTATTTTTGCAGCGCATTTTTGCAAGAAATCCATGCCTCAGTATCCTGACATATTCTACAACCCTTTTGCCCCGCCGACGCATCCTGTTGACACGGTGCAATTTGCCGACACCTTAAGGGTGGCCGACAGTGTGGCACTCGATAGTGTGGTGCCCAGTTTCATTACGTCGGGGTTCAAAGGATCCCTCATCCCCCTACCGAGGATGTCGTACGAGGTGCTTCAGGGATGGAACTTGGCCTTGTTGGGCCTTTTGCTGTTGCTCATCGTGCTCAACAAGCAGCTTTATCCCCGCCAGTTCCGTCAGGTGCTGTCGATACCAGGCGGCGTGGCCCACACCAACCAGCTGCTCAGGGAATGGAATCCCCAACGTAGCTTCCTCTGCATGTCGTTCATGTTGGGCTACGTCTTGCTCATTGCCCTCTTTGTGCAGAAGAGTTTCGTGGTCCTCTCGCACGACGCGCCTACCTATAACGTGATGCGAGTCTTCGGCATCTTGTGTGGATGCATGGCGGGTTGGGTGTTGCTTCGTTTTGCCATCCTCCATCTCGTGAATTGGCTCTTCGATGCCCGTGAGACCGTCGACCGACAGACGACTGTTCAGTTCTCAGTGTCCATTTTTACCCTCATCATTATGGTCCCGTTGATGCTCCTTTTGCTTTACAATCCCTCGAAATACTTCGTCTGGGCAGGTGTCGGAGTGTTGGGCTTGGCAGCGGTGGTGCGGCTCGTCATCGGAATAATCGAGACGCGAGTTTCAACAAAAATACCCGCGTTTTATATTTTTTTGTATTTTTGCGCCCTCGAAATCGCACCCGTTGCAACACTCGTGACCGCAGGCTGGCGATACTTTAGTCAGGGATCTGTATTTTAATGAGTTATACAACTCAAAGGTGGGAAAAAAGTGAGTATTTTTTAGTTCTTAAAACAAGAAGAAAAGATGAAGATTAAGTCGATTCTGGTGTCACAGCCCAAGCCTGCAGACATTTCCAAGACCCCATTTGCCGACATGATGAAGAAATATGGCGTGAATTTCACCTTCGAGAAGTTCATCAAGCTTGACGACGTCACTGCCAGCGAGCTTCGCCAGGAACACATCAAGCTTCCGGAATACACCGCTATCATCCTCACCAGTCGCAACGCCATCGACCATTTCTTCCGCGTAGCCAAGGAAATGCGCTATGCTGTGCCCGAAACATTGAAGTATTTTTGCATCAATGAGTCGACGGCCTACTACCTGCAACGCTATGTGCAATACCGTAAGCGTAAGGTCTTCTACGGCAACCAGACCTTGAACGACCTGATTGACATCATGAAGAAGCACAAGGACGAGAGATATCTCTATTGCTGCTCCGATATCAGCTCCGATGCCACCATCGACCTGTTGAATGCTGCGAAACTCAACTTCACCAAGGCCGTGATGTTCCGCACCGTGCCCGCCGACCTGAAAGACGTTGTGAAGATTGAGAATTACGATATGCTGGTCTTCTTCAGCCCCATGGGCATCCAGTCGCTGAAAGAGAACTTCCCCGACTTCGTACAAGGCGACGTGGCCATCGGCGGTTTTGGCGATGCTACCTGCCAAGCTATCGTAGATGCAGGTTTCGAGCTCAGCTTCCGCGCCCCCACCCAAACGGCGCCTTCGATGACCATGGCCATCGAGGAGTATGTGGCTGCCGACCACAAGAAGACCAAGAAGAAGTAAGACGCTGTCGCACAAATCTTTCATTCCATGGTTGCCCCCGAAGGTTTGCCAAAATACGAGCGTATCTGCAAGGAAAACGACATTCAGTCGCTCTTCGACCAAGGCTCGGGCATTTCGGTGTATCCCTATCGGGTCGTCTATCTCTTCCATCACGACGAGAGCCGTCCCGTCACCGTGCGCCTGTTGGTGTCGGTGTCGAAGAAACGCTTCCACCATGCCTTCAAGCGCAACCGTGTGAAACGCCTCGTCCGCGAGGCCTGGCGCAAAAACAAAGCCCCGCTTTACGAAATCTGCCGAAGGGATAATATTTCCGTCGACGTCGCGTTAGTCTATACGGCCACGGTCATCCACACCTACGACGAGATTGTCGCCAAAACGAGGAAAGCCGTTATCGAAATTGCCAGAGTCTATGAAAAGCATCGCCAAGCTGCCCGCTAAATTCCTGATTCTCTTGATAAGGATCTATCAGGTGACGCTGTCGCCTTTCATCGGCAACAGCTGTCGCTATACGCCCACTTGCTCCAACTACGGCATCGAGGCTATCGAGAAGTACGGCTTCTTCAAAGGCGGTTGGCTAACCTTCAAACGTATCCTCTCGTGCAACCCCTGGGGTGGCAGCGGCTACGACCCAGTCCCGTAGGGACGACATATCGGTAAGCAGGCGACGTGAGTCCCTGCACAAAGAAACAATAAAGTAAAAGATGAAACACATACACACCCTCATCCTCGCCCTGCTCCTCCCGCTTGGCCTCCTCGCCCAAGAGAAGCAGAACAACTTCGAGATCGCCAAGAGCATCGACATCTACAACAGCCTCCTGCGTGAGCTCAACCTCAACTACGTCGACGAGATCAACCCTGGGGAACTCAACGAGACAGCCATCAAGGCCATGCTCGACGGCCTCGACCCCTACACGGTCTTCATCCCCGAGTCGGACATCGAGAACGCCAAGTTCATGACCACGGGCGAATATGGCGGCATCGGCGCTCTCATCCAGTACGACGGTGAGTTCACCCGCATCTCCGACCCCTACGAGGGCTGGCCTGCTCAAAAGGCCGGACTCATCGCCGGCGATGCCATCCTTGAGGTGAATGGAGTCGACTGCAAGAAGAAAAACACCCAGGAGGTCAGCAACCTGCTGAAGGGACAGCCTGGCACCGAGGTGAAACTCAAGATCAAACGCTATGGACAAGAGAAGCCGATAGAGATGACCTTGAAACGCGAGAAGGTGAAGATCGACAATATACCTTATTATACTGTGCTCGACAACGGCATCGCCTACCTCTCGTTGAGCGGCTTTACCCGCGATGCCGCCAAAGAGGTGAAGGAAAAATTTGTGGAGATGAAGAAAGACCACACACTGAAAGGCTTCGTCCTCGATTTGCGCGGCAACGGTGGCGGCCTGATGAACGAAGCTGTCGATATCGTAAACTTGTTCATCCCCAAGAGCAAACCTGTCGTTTCGATGAAAGGTAAGGCTCCCAACACCAATAGCATTCATCCCACCACCAACGACCCCGTCGACCTTGAGATCCCCGTGGCCGTCCTCGTCGACGGTAACAGCGCCTCGGCCAGCGAGATTGTGGCCGGCGCCATTCAGGACTACGACCGCGGTGTCATCATCGGGCAGCGGACCTTCGGCAAAGGCTTGGTGCAGAACATCCTGCCTTTGAGCTACAACACCCAGATGAAGGTCACCGTCGCACATTATTACATCCCCAGCGGTCGCTGCATCCAAGAGATCGACTACTCGCACAAGAAAGACACCATCCAAACGAAGAATGACACCCTCGGCAAGCCATTCAAGACCCTCGGCGGGCGTACCGTCTACGAAGGCCACGGCATTATGCCTGATGTGAAGGTCAGCCGCGAGCCCTATTCGACGGTGACAGCCTATCTCTATGCCAAGAACTACATCTTCGACTACGCCAACAAGTTCCATCATGAACATAAGAGCATCGCGACTCCAGAGGTCTTCCAAATTGATGAGACTACCTATCAAGACTTCATGAAGTTCGTGAAAGATAAGAATTTCACTTATACCACTGAGAGCGAAAAAGCCATCGAGAAGCTGAAGAAGTCCGCCAAGGAGGAAGGTTATCTCGACAAGATACAGCCCCAAATCGATATGTTGGAGAAGAACCTCGCCGCCGAGAAAGAAAACGACTTGCTCAACAACCGCAAGGACATCGAAGAATTGCTGCGTTCCGAGATTGTGGGGCGTTACTACTACCAAAAAGGTCGTATCATCGCCTCGCTCAACGACGATCCCGAACTGACACGTGCTTGTGAGATTTTGCTCAACACCAACGGTAAGGACGAATACCACAGCATCTTGAGCGGCAAGTGATGACGGCGCAGGCTTCCATACGACCCTATCTCAACCAGGCTTACCTCTTGGGCCTGCTGATGGTGGCGGTCGGCCTCACGCTCTCGCCCTTCCTCATGGGCATGTCGCAGTTTTGGCTCGTCCTCGTCTGGCTCGTGGATGCATCCCTTCCCCCTTTGAAAGGGGGGCAGGGGGGATTTAAAAACAAGTTTTCCCGCTTTTGGCACAACAAAGCCGCTGTTCTCCTCGTCGCCTTCTATCTCATGCATGTCGTGGGCCTGTTATGGACCTCCGACTTCGAGTATGCCCTGCGAGACCTACGCGTCAAGCTGCCCATCTTGGTCATGCCCTTCGTGCTGTCAAGCATGGAGCCTTTGGACCGCAAACGTTTCAACCTCGTCATGCTTGTCTATGTGCTCTCTGTCTTTGTGGCCACGCAGGTCAGCTTTTTCACTTATTTGAGGCATGACTACGACGACGTCCGCGAGATTTCACGCTTCATCAGCCATATCCGCTTCTGCCTCAATATCGTCTTCTGCATTGCAGTGATTGGATATTACCTCGTGAAGAACTCAACTGCACGAAAAAAACAGGTCCCTGAGCCTGTCGAAGGGCCGTCCAAATCAGTCCCCAGCTTTGACCTAAAAACAGCGATCGACCGTTTCCTTCAATGGTTTCTCATCCTTTGGTTTGTCTATCAGATTTACATCTTCGAATCCCTCTCCGGCTATGTGATATTGGCCGCCGTCGCCATTGTTACAGCCGTCTATGCCTTCTTGCGTTGGCAGAAGGGCAGGGGATGGCGTATCGCCATTGCAGTCCTGGCCATCGCTGCCGTTGTGGCGGGATCCCTTGTCGTGTGGCATGAAATGAAGCCTTTGTTGAAGGTGGAGCCCGTCGACTTTGCCGCTTTGGAAAAGAAGACAGCCCAAGGCAACGACTATTGGCACGACACGGTCCACAATCCTGTGGAGGACGGCCGATATGTGGGACTCTATTATTGCCGTAAGGAGCTTCAAGAGGCATGGCCGCAACGCAGCGCCGTTGCCTTGGCTGACACCGCTGCCAATGGCGAGGTGCTAGAAGCCACGCTGGCCCGTTACCTCACATCGAAAGGCCTGCGCAAGGACGCTGAAGGCGTGATGGCTCTCACCGACGACGATATCCGTAATATCGAGCAAGGGGTGGCCAACTACAATAACTGGCGTCATCCTGGGCTGCGTGCGCGCCTCTCGTCAACCTTGTTTGAATACAACCTTTACCGTTCCTACAACAACCCTAATGGCGGCTCGCTCTCGCAGCGCATCGAGTTCACACGGGCTTCGTTCCATCTCATTGGGCAACATCTGTGGTTCGGCGTGGGCACCGGCGACGTGCCGCAGGCTTTCAGCCAAGCCTACGACGAGATTCATTCGCCCCTTGATGAGGAATACCGTTTCCGCGCCCATAACCAGTATCTGGCCATCGCTGTGGCTTTCGGTTTGGTAGGCTTAGCGTTCTTCCTATTCGTGCTGCTCTATCCTTGGCTGGCCTCACGGAAAAACCACACCTATTTATATACGGTGTTCCTATGCATCATACTCCTCTCGATGTTCCCCGAAGACACCCTCGAGACCCAAGCGGGGACCATGCTTTTTGCCTTTTTCACGGTGTTGCTGCTATTTGCTTCCCCACAAAAACGCATGGATGTCAATCAGTAATGGTTTTTTCTTTATCTTTGCGGCATCATGTGTGAAAAAACGAAGCTGTCATGAAAATAGAACGCTTTATTTGCCCCTACACTGTTTACGATCGTCTTGAGGAACTCGACCCGCGTGATGCCGAGTTGATGCGGCTTGCACACGAGGCCACGCAAAACTCGTATGCGCCTTATTCCAAGTTCCATGTCGGTGCTGCGGTGCGTTTGGCCAACGGCGCTGTTGTCGTGGGCAACAACATAGAGAATGCGGCCTATCCCAGCGGCCTTTGTGCTGAGCGCGTAACCATGTTTGCTGCCATGGCACAATATCCTGGCGTGCCTTTCGAGGCCCTCGCGGTGACGGCCCACTCCGAGTCGAAGCTCATCGAAGAGCCTGTCGCCCCTTGCGGGGCTTGCCGTCAGGTGATGGTGGAGGTGGAACAGCAGTCGAAACAGCCGTTGCGTGTGCTATGCCAAGGTGAGACGGGCCCCATCTTCGCTTTCGATGGCATTGAGTCGTTGATGCCGTTTATCTTTTTGGATAAATTTCTTGATTAGGCAAACGTAAACAACAGATTTCCGAAGAAATTCCATAAGGTGGAGGCACCTACGGCAAACACCTTGCTGAGGTAGAAGTTCCATTTTAGCTTGCCGTTTAGAAGGTAGACCGTCAGCGTGTCGATGCCCAAGCCGATGAGCGAGATGACGAAATACTTGAGGTATTCCACACCGATTTGTGGATTCGTGCTTTGGAAAGTCCACACACGGTTGAGGATGTAGTTGGTGGTGGCGGCAAAGACGAAGCCGATGATGTTGCTCAGGTATTTGTTCCACTTCAGCCATTCCTTACAGACGTAGGTGACGCCGAAGTTGACGAATACACCCGAAAAGCCCACCACGCCGAATTTCACGAACTTCAGCAGCAACTCACGTGTCAGTTCTATTTTGAGCAACAAGGCTTTCATCGTTTTTCCTTTTTGACTGCAAAAGTAGGCATTAATTTTGTATCTTTGCACAAATTTCACTGATGAACGACGTAAGGAACATCTCCATTGAGGATTACGACTATCCCCTGCCCGACGAACGTATTGCCAAATATCCTTTGGCGGAGCGCGATGCATCGAAATTGTTGGTGTTGAAAGATAATAAGATAGACGAGTCCCAATTCAAGCATATAGGCGATTTCTTACCAGGCAATGCCCTGCTGGTTTTCAACGAGACCAAGGTCATTCGCGCCCGCCTTCAATTTCACAAGGTCACTGGTTCACGTATCGAGGTGTTTTGTCTTGAGCCAGAGCAAGACTATCAGATGGCATTTTCAGCCTGCTCGCGCGTGCGCTGGAAGTGTTTGATAGGCAATGCGAAACGTTGGAAGGAAGGCAAGCTTTCCATGGAATTGACGGTGAATGGCGAAGCCGTGGAGCTTTATGCCGAACGGTTGGCTCAAAACGACCAATATGCTGAAATCGAGTTCTCATGGACTCCTGAGGCCCTTTCGTTTGCTGTGGTGCTGGAGGCCGCGGGCGAGATCCCGTTGCCGCCGTATCTGCATCGCGATGCCGAGCCTGCCGACCGCGACCGTTACCAGACCGTCTTCGCCCGCTATGACGGCTCGGTGGCGGCACCCACGGCGGGGTTGCACTTCACCCAGCCGCTCATCGCTGCCTTGCATGCCCAAGGCTTCGCCTTCGACGAGGTGACACTCCATGTGGGGGCTGGTACTTTCCGACCCGTTGCGACCGAGACCATCGGCGAACATGCCATGCATTCGGAGACGATTGTCGTCCGCAAATCGCTGATACAGAATTTGATCAATCATATAGGGGATCCTGTCATTCCTGTGGGGACCACCAGTACTCGGACACTTGAAAGCCTTTATTGGATTGGCATGCTGTTGAAAGAACAGGGCATGGCACTGCGTCCCTTGCATGTGGAGCAATGGTTTCCTTACGAGAAGCACGACCCGTTGTCGGCGACAGAGGCCTTGCAATGCCTTGTGGAGTATCTTGACAAGCACAACCTCAGCCGTCTCGAAGCCAGCACGGCCCTGATGATAGCGCCGAGTTATAAAATGCGCGTTATCACTGGGCTGATCACTAATTTTCATCAGCCCATGAGCACCCTTCTGCTGCTGGTCTCCGCTCTTATCGGTGAACGATGGAAGGATTGTTATCGTTATGCCTTGGACCATAATTTCCGTTTTTTAAGCTATGGCGACAGCTGTCTGTTTTTGCCATGATTTTTGGAACGGTTTTTGATAATTACAAATTGTTTAATCATCTTAATCCTAATCATCATGAAGAAATCAATCTTATTCGGAGCTTTGGCATTCTTCGCCATTAGCGTCCTGGGCATCCAAGATGCAACTGCCCAAACCGTTGACACGCAAAACAAGAAGTCGGAAACCACTGTGGCGAACCCCAAGAAGGAAAAACCAGATCCGACGAATGTCGACAAAACTACAACAACAACTACTACTAAGGAACAGAAGGCCTGCTGTGCCGAGAAGAAGGACTGCAGTCAGAAGGATTGCGACCGTAAGAATGCCAAGAACGATCCCAAGGCCAATGCTTCGGTGAAGAAAGGTTCGACCAAGGCCGACAAGGACGTCATGAAACCCTCCACTAAGAATGAAGCAAAGAAAGCAAAGAAAGGAACTGGCGCTGACAGATAGTTTTGCTGTCTTTTCGATGTAAAAATGCGGAACAGGTTAATTCCTGCTCCGCATTTTTTTTGTGTCCTTAGTGCCTTATTTTTTTCGGCCCGACAGTAACTCAGCGTAGGCGCGCAGGTGTTTTTTCCTTTCGTCGGCGACGTCAACGGCCTCCAAAGCCTCGAATGCCTTTCGGTCATAGTCGAGCATCACCTCTTCGACGGCTTCGCGCACGTGCAGGCGGTCGTAGATACTCTGCACCTCTTCGATTTTCTCTTCTTCGTCATGGTCCATGCGCAAGGTGAAGAGCTGCTCGAGGCGATGGCGGTCACGGTCTGAGGCCAGCTCCAAAGCCTTTAGGTAGAGGTATGTCTTCTTGTTGTCGGCGATGTCGCCGCCATGGCGTTTGCCGAAGACAGCCACATCGCTGTAGAGGTCGAGGATGTCGTCTTGCAGCTGGAAGCTCATGCCCATGTTGAGGCCGAAGTCGTAGAGATGTTGGATGTCGGGTTCTTTGGCGCCGGCCACCGTAGCACCCATCTGCAAGGCGGTGGCCAAGAGTACCGCGGTCTTCAGTCGGATCATCTCTAAATAGTCGTCAAGGGTCACATTGCCTTGGGTCTCAAAGTTGAGATCCATCTGTTGACCCTCGCAAATCTCGATGGCCACTTTGCCGAGTTGTTGGGCGAGTTCTGCACCTTTTTGCGGCTTCAGCGCATACTGGAAGGCCATGGCGAGCATGGCATCGCCGGAGAGGATGGCGATGTCGGCATTCCATTTCTGGTACACCGTCTCCTTGCCTCGGCGTAGTGGCGCCTTGTCCATGATGTCGTCGTGGATGAGTGTGAAGTTGTGGAAGGTCTCCAAGGCCAAGGCGGGCCACAGGGCTTGTTGCTCGTCACCGTCAAACAGCTCGTTGGCCAAGAGGCAGAGCATGGGGCGGAGACGTTTGCCGCTTTGCAGAAGAGTGTAAGAGATGGGTTCGTATAGCTCCTTCGGTTGCCCGTCGAGGTCGGTGCTCGCCAAAAAGTCGGCGAAATCCTGTTGCAGTTGCTTGATTTTTTCCATGAAAATGAGTTTTGATGGCACAAAGGTAAAGATTTATTCGCGTACTGACATTTTTGGAGCGAAATTTGTGGTTTTTATTTTATTGACGCGGGACTGCGAGACTACGAGACGCGAGACAAGGTGCCCCGAAGTCTCGGAGTCCCGAAGTCCCGAAGTCAAATAAACACAGAAACACCTATGAAATACCTCCGACTGATTCCCGCTTTGTTGCTCGGCGCGATGCTGACCGCCTGCAACACGACCAAGAAGCTCTATGAAGCCCAAGAATATGACCAGGTGATCCAGCGCGTGGCGCCCGACATCTGCGACGGCGACATGAACGCCAAGCATATCAACTATGTGGCGGCTTCCTACCACAAGGCCAACCAGGCCGACCACGAGCGCATACAGGCCTTGAAAGCCACTGGTCAACCCGATGTGTGGCCCGAGATTTACCAGCGTTATTGCAGCATGAAAGGCCGCAATGAGGCTTTGTCGTGCTTCCCGACGCAGGTGAAGAACGGCATGAACTACGTGAAGCTCGACCTCGACGATGACATGATGGCTGCACGCACCAAGGCGGAGAGTTTTTTGGTGGCCAAGGCTAACCAACTGTTGAGTACAGGTTCGAAACCCGATGCCGAGGAGGCGGAGAAATATATTAATCAGCTTGAGCGTACCAACAGTGGCAATACCAACTTGCCCATGCTGAAGAAGAAAAGCCTGTTATGCTCTGCTGATCGAGTGCTTGTTGCTGTTGACAACGATGATGAGCGTCCATTGCTGCGCAGTTTTGAAAATGCCGTCTTGCGTTTTGACGAAGGAGAGGTCCCAGCCAACGTGGTGCCGGCAACGCGCCATACGAGCATGAAACGTGACGATGCCGAGGTGATGGTCGTCGTAAGTGACATCCAAATTACGCCCAATCGTCTCGACGAGGTTACCTTCAAGGAAACCAATGGCAGTAAAACAGTGGAGGTGACCGACCACACGCAAAACAAAACTGTCACCATTACGGGAACGATCAAATATTATGATGCTTATGGCTATCGCGCCCTTGCTTCAGTGCCTTTCGAGGTGAAGTCCACTTTCAAGAACGACTACACCACCATCAAAGGCGATCGCGATGCCTGCTCTGCAGAGACGCTGAGTCGCCTTGACAGCAAACCCGTTCCCATCCCGACGGACGAAAGCTTGTTATTGGATGCAGCGAAGAAGCTTAATGATTTGCTTGCAGCTGAATTGCGGAAATAACATAACCTCAAAGGGGTGATAGCATTAATCCGAAAAAGCATGGGGCTCCTATTGCATTTTGGTTAATCGTTTCACCACCGAATCCATGATGCGTTCCAAATCGGCGGGCCGCTCGGTGTAATACCGCATGTTTTGCACAAAGATGCTGTCGGTGATGCCGTAATGCTCAAATAACTGGGCATAATACGCTTGCGAAATCTTGACATAGTCTTTCGGCACAATCGTCGTCGTGTCGTTGGGGTCACGCTCGCGTTCCTGCGTCTTCTGCCGGTTGATGTCGGCCTCGATGATTTGCACGTCGGTTATGAGGGTGATCATCTCCTGCTCAGTGAGCAGACGGTCGGGAACAAAGCCTTTGTCCTTGCATCCAAAGGCGGTTGCAAGGACAAAGAACAAAATAATGCATGATAGTTTTTTCATCTTCAATCAGTTGCCGACATCCGAGAGGAATTTGATGCGCATCAGGCGGACCTCTTCTTCCTCGTATTCGTCCTCACCGAGTTCACGCAAGGCGGCCTGCACGTCGTCCGATTCTGCCTCGTGGAAATAGTCGAGGATGTCCTCTTGATGGTAGATGTCCACGTAGTCTTCGATGAAGTAGTTGATGTCGAGGTGTGTGCCCGACGACACGATGCTCTCGATTTCCGAAAGCAACTCGTCGAAACTTAAGCCCTTGCCGTAGGCGATGTCATCTAACGGGATCTTCTTGTCGATGTTCTGGATGATGCCGATCTTGAGGGCCGAGTTGTTGACCACCGACTTCACCACCATGTCGTTGGGACGGGTGATCTCGTTCTCCTCCACATACTCCTTGATGAGCTTGATGAAAGGCTCGCCGAATTTCTCAGCCTTGCCTGCACCCACACCTGCGATCTGGGTCATCTCCTCCTTGGTGATGGGGTATTGGATGGCCATGTCTTCGAGCGACGGGTCTTGGAAGATAACGAAAGGCGGCAGGCCGTTCTGCTTGGCGATAGTCTTACGCAGGTCTTTTAGCAAGGCGAAGAGGGTCTTGTCGGCGCCACCGTCTTTGCCCGCGCCCATGGCGGCCATGGCCTCTGGATCGTCCTCGTCGGAGTTCTCGTAATCGTGGTCTTTGACGAGCAAGATGGTGTAGGGCTTTTTGATAAAAGCCTTGCCTTCCTTGGTGATCTTCAGGATGCCGTAGTTTTCGATGTCTTTCGACAAAAGCTTGTGGACCAAGGCCTGACGGATGACGGCAGTCCAGTATTTCTCGTCGTGTTCGTCGCCGGCACCGAAGAACTCGTTGTTCTCCT
>CAMYYV010000009.1 GCA_947303625.1 uncultured Bacteroidales bacterium
CGCTCACCTTGAAGGCAGGACAGAGCGTGCCACCCATCAAGTTCGACTTGCGGCAATCGCCCGAGCCGTTGCATTGCTCGATGCTGCACAACAAGGCATGGAATTGGCTTTTGGCACCTGTGGCACCAGCCACTTTGCATTCGTCGAAGGCGGCTTTCCAATTATAGTACGTGTGATAGGTCCCTAAGGCTTGAGGTCCCTGAGCCCGTCGAAGGGTCGAAGGGCTGTCTTTTCCACATAATTCCTTCTCAATAGCATATTGCTGGTCGACCTCAAACCGCAGCATGCTATCCATCGGCAACGTGTCGACGATCTTGTGCAAATTGAAGACTTGCAACGGGTCCCAACAGCGTTTCAGGTCTTTCATTAAGGCATAGACTTCGTCGCCATAGAGCAGCTGGATGAACTCGCCGCGCAGCCGTCCGTCGCCATGTTCGCCGCTGAGTGAGCCTTTGTGTTTCTTGACCAACAAAGCAGTCTGATATGCTACCTCGCGGAACTTGCGTTTTCCATCGGCTTCTTTGATGTTGATGATGGGCCTCAAGTGCAATTCGCCTGTGCTGATATGGGCATGATAGACGCAATTCAATCCGAGTTGTTCAAGCATTTTCGCGAAGTCGTCCATATAGTCTGGCAACCGTTCGGGGGCCACCGCCGTGTCTTCGATGACACTGATGGGTTTGGCGTCGCCTTTCATGCAGGTGAGTAGTCCCAACCCGGCTTTACGCAGACTCCACACTTTGCTGATTTCATTGTCGTAAATGCGCGAACAAGCATACGCAAGCTGTTCGTCGTGAATTAATGCTTTTTCCAATTGGTCAGCCACGGCATCAATTTCAGTCCTTGTCTCGCCGCGAAGCTCGATGATGAGGATAGCAGCAGGGTCGCCCTGCACGAAGAAGCGGTTCTTTTGCTGCTCCATATTCAGTTTGCTGAGTTCCAGGATGTTGCGGTCCATCAACTCGACGGCAGAAGGATGATATTTCAAGGCAACCAAGTTGCCCAAAAAGCTCTTCTGAAGAGTGTCGCAGTGGGCGCATACCACCATTTTCTCTTTAGGCGGCAAGGGGTCGAGGTCGACTTTGATCTCTGTGATGAAGGCTAAGGTGCCTTCGCTTCCTGCCAGCACCTTGCAGAGGTTGACAATGCGTTCCTCAAGTGGTTTGGCGGCATTATGCAGGTCTTCGATGACCTCATCGATAGCATAGCCGCACGAGCGACGACGCAGGCTCTTGTCGGGGTAGTTGTCCTCTATGAGGCGCACGGTTTTATCATCAAGAGCCCAGCGTATGAGTTGGGTATAGATGCTTTTTATTAAAGAAGCGTCGGGAAACCGACATTCCATAGATTCCTCCCCCTCCTTATGCCCTCGCACGGAATGACATGGTATGTCGGTTTCCCAAAAACGGTGGCCAAATCGTGCTTCCAATTCACCGATGGTGTATTCCTTGAACTCTTCGATGCTGCCATCGCAAAGTACGCCACGGGCTTCAATTACATGGTGTCGGGTGCTGCCATAGACCAAGGAATGCAGTCCGCACGAGTTGTTGCCGAACATGCCGCCGATACAGCAGCGGTTGCTGGTCGAGGTCTCGGGACTGAAGAAGAGGTTGTAAGGGGCTAAAGCGAGGTTCAATTCATCGAGGACGACACCGGGTTGCACCCTCGCCCATCGTTCTTCTTGGTTGATTTCAATAATCTTCTTAAAGTGTTTGCTGATGTCGACCACGATACCGCTTCCCACCACCTGTCCAGCGATGGATGTGCCGCCCGCACGGGGGATGAGGTGTGTCTTCTGTTTTTGTGCCTCTTGGATGAGGAAGACGATGTCCTGTTCGTTTTCGGGGAATGCCACCGCTTTGGGCACTTCGCGATAGGCTGAGGCATCGGTGGCATAGGCGATGCGATGGAGTGGATCCGTCAGCAGGGTGTACATCGCTGATTATTTGTCCAGCTGGCTGAAAACGCTGTTATTACTCTTGAATTCGGGTACGATGACCTTCATCTGGGCCACAATTCTCATCGGGTCGCAGGTCTCGAGTTCGTCATGGAGCTTTGCTATCATGCTGTCGACCTCGCTGGCTTCGTATTTACGCACGACGGCATGCATAATTTTCTCGTTTTCGGTCTTGATGGTGTTCTCTTCGTTGGCCAGTACCTCTTCGTAGAGTTTCTCGCCAGGGCGCAATCCTGTTTCGATGATTTCGATTTCGGGACGATGGGACAACTGCCGCATCTTCTCGGCGAGGTCCCAAATCTTGACTTTCTCGCCCATATCGAAGACGAAAATATCACCACCCTCGCCGATGGAGCCAGCTTCAAGCACGAGGCTACAGGCCTCGGGGATGGTCATGAAGAAACGGGTAATGCGGCGGTCGGTGACGGTGATGGGACCCCCTTGTTCAATCTGTTTGCGGAATAGAGGCACAACGGAACCGTTTGAACCTAATACATTGCCGAAACGCGTCGTAATAAACTTGGTGTTGCCATGGCGGCTCTGCGTATATATCTCGGCGATGCGCTTCGTAGCCCCCATCACATTGGTCGGGTTAACGGCTTTGTCGGTGGAGATCATGACAAACTTCTCCACACCGTATTCCACAGAGAGGTCGGCCACAAGCTTGGTGCCGAACACGTTGACAAATACGGCCTCGTAAGCGTTCTCCTCCATGAACGGAACGTGCTTGTAGGCTGCGGCATGAAACACCACTTGGGGATGGTAGGTCTCAAACACTTCTCTCATGCGCACGGGGTCTTTCACGTTGGTGATGACAAAAGCCATCTTGTCGCGCTTGTCCTTGAAATTCTCTGTGTTGTTCATCTCAAACTGGAAGTCGTACATGGGCGACTCAGCCTGGTCGAGCATGATGAGTTTGGATGGGTTGTACTGCATCACTTGGCGGCAAATTTCGCTGCCGATGGAACCGGCAGCACCGGTGACGAGCACCACTTTGTCTTTCACTTCGCGCGCCACGTTTTCTTTGCCTAAGGTGATGGGTGTGCGGCCCAAGAGGTCTTCAATTTTGATGTCTTGGATTTGATTCGTCGAGATCTTGCCATCGACCCATTTGTCAAAAGCCGGGATAGACTTTACGATGAGGTTGAGCGCCAAACCCTGCTCAATGATTTCCTTGCTGCGTTCTTGGGTAAGGCTGGGGATGGCCACAATCATCACTTCGATGCCGTATTTCTTGATAAATTCGGGGGTCATGGCCTCCTTGGGAGAGAAAATTTTGATGGTATTAATCTGTGTACCTACGCGTTTCAGATCGTCGTCAACGAAAACCTTGATTTTAAATTTTGAATTAGTGTCTTGACTCAACGTGCGCAACAGCATAGTTCCGCCGTCGCCCGCGCCGTAGATGAGGGTATTCATCTTTTCAGCCGAGTTCTTGTACACTTCATTATATAGACGTCGGATGACGAAACGCATCAAACTCAATGCCACCAGAGTGATTAGGTAGTGGTAGATGATGGTCACGTAACGCGGGTACAAATCAGAGGCCAAAGCCGGAGAAATCTCATGGATGACCAACTTGCTGATGATGAGGAAAGACAAAGCACCTGTACAAGCGTAAAAGAGCTTTCGGATGTCGTTAAATCCCGAATAACGGAGCATACCATCGTAGGTCCTGCTGATAAGAAAAGCCAAGAGGTAGACCACAGGCACAAGCCAAATACGGCTCCAATCGAAGGTGGAAGCGCTAATGTCCTTGAAATAAAGCATCAGGATGGCTATCACATAGGCCAAAAAGACGATGAATATATCTACCGCCAAAATCCAGATACGAGGCAGAGTATTGCTTTTGTGTTTTCCGAAGATGAAATCACAAAAATGTTTGATCATTTTTAGCATTGTAAAAGGTCATTAGAACGCGCAATAATACAACTTTTTTCAAATGTTTCAAAAAATTTTTTCCATTCGCTGCCATTTCCCCGTTGAGGGCAGGCTGGGGTCGGCTCCTTGGCATTGTGCCACATGGGCCTCCCACTCGGCTTGGCGTGGTAAGGTGGCAAGCCGCGCCATGTCGCGTTCCCAGTCGAAGTCATCAACCGTGTCGCATATCATAAACACTTGGTTTTCAAATCGGTAAATCTGCATATCAAGGATACCGACTTGACGTTGGCCTTCGATTACCTCGGGCCACACATGGGCGTGGAGTTCGCAATATTTCGCGATGAGTTCGGGGTCGTCGACGAGTTGTAAGGTTTGGCAATAGCGTTTCATATTTTTTTACTTCTAAATCCATACAAAGTCACAATTACAAAGCATAGTAGCGGCAGCGCGTAACTCACATTCACGGCAGGATGGCCCCAAATAGAGCCGCAGTCAATAATCATTCCTTGCAGCGGAGGCATCAGCGCGCCGCCGACAATGGCCATTACCAAGAATGCTGCACCAAGAGAGGCGTCGGCAAGCGATACCTTCTCCAAAGCCGTGCCATAGATAGTGGGGAACATCAAACTCATAAAGAGACTAATGCATACAAGGCAATAAAGACCAGCTTTGCCCACAATAAAGATAGCACCCAGCGAGCACAGGGCTGCACACAAACCAAACAAGGTCAGTAGTTTCCGGCCGTCTACGTACTTCATGAGGAAGGTGGATACAAAACGACCAATGAGGAAGAGACACATGGCCAATATGTTGTAGTTCTGCGCTGTGGCCTTGTTGATGCCAAGGTTGTCGGCATACTGGATGATAAAGGTCCAGACCATGATTTGAGCAGCCACGTAGAATGCCTGAGCCACTACACCCTCGCGATAAACGCGGTTATGCCATAGGTTTTTGAGGCTTTGACGTATGCTGTTCTGCTTATTGGAATCTCCTGTGGTTGTCGGCACTTTGATACAGGCAATGACGACCAACAATATGAGTACTACTATTCCTAGCGCCACATAAGGATTACGAATGATCACCAAATCGTGCAAGCGGATAGTGGATTTTTCGGCATCGGACAGCATCGGAAACACGACCGCTCCTGTGGCATCGCGCTTGTCGCTCAAAAGGTTGGGCAGCACCACCAGTGATGCTACCGCCATACCCGCTAATGAACCCATGGGGTTAAACGCTTGCGCCAGGTTCAATCGTCGTGTCGCGTTCTCCTTACTGCCGAGCGATAGGATGAAAGGGTTTGCCGTCGTCTCCAGGAAGGCCAGGCCAAAGGTCAAGATATATAAGCTGAAGCAGAAAAAGGTAAAGCTTTGTCGTGCCGCTGCAGGAATGAAGAGGAATGCGCCGATGGCATAGAGTGCTAACCCCAGTAAAATACCCCACTTGTAGCTATATCGTCGGATGAACAAAGCGGCAGGTATCGCCATCGTGGCATAACCTCCATAGAAAGCGAACTGGATGAGCGATGCTTTGGCAGCGGGAAGTTCCATCAGTGTTTGAAATGCTGCTACCATGGGGTTAGTGATGTCGTTGGCAAACCCCCATAAAGCGAACAATGTGGTTATGGCGATGAAGGGGACGAGGTTTTTCTTGTCGACCAGTTTGTTCATTTTCTTCTGATTGTAAGAGAGACAGCTTCTGATTGTTGTTCACAGAACGTTTTGGTATCTTTGACGACGCAGGCCAGATAACCGCCTCCTCCTGCCCCTGGCATCTTCCATGCCAACACATCTTCCAAAGCGGAATACTTTTCGATGTAGTCTTCTATGGTAGGAGATTGCGGGTCTTCGCCCGCAATGACGTTCTTGGGGTGAATCATACCTGGAAACATGGCGGTCTGGGCGTCGAACGAGGCTTTGTATGCCGTTGCAAAAGCCGTTAAGTCCTTGTTCATGATGGCGTTCCAGCAGTCGTCGGCAGCCTTGGCCAAGGCTTTCACTTTGGGTTCGGTGATGTCTTTGCCTTCCACGACGGAGCAGCCTAGTTTGCGTGGTTCCATGGGAATCATGACGAGATGGTTTTCGAGCCAGCTTAAGATCTCGTCGTCTTGGCAGGTCTCGATCTTGATGGGCCAATATAGCTTGTCGTAATAATGCCTTGCCAAGCCGGGCATGCAGATGCCGATGCTGTCCTGCGCCCCGCTGATGATGCCGTCGCTGCGCTCGGGGTCGTTCTCGAAACAGAAGACGAGTTTGGCGAGGGTCTCGGGGTCCATGTCGGGCAGGTGTAGGGGCCAGATGCGTCTGATCATGTTGCGCGTCGAAGTGGAGAGACCGCAGCGTTCGCGGATTTCAAAGGTAGGCTCGAGCGAGATGGTGATGGCCCAGCCGGGGGCGTGGCACGAGACGTAGGGTTGGTCGATCCAGGTGCCGGCGAGGTCGAGGCGGGTGGGAATTTGGCAGATGTCGCGTTTCAAGGCTGTCGACGAGCGGGCTTCAAGCCCATCGGAGGGAACACGTTGCAACACGATGTATTGGATGCCGCGCTCCTCGCAGAAACGGCGTTTCTCTTCCGATGCGCCGTCTTCGTTGACCACGAAGATGTCGGGTTTCAGGCGCTCGACGGTGCTGATGAAATCCATTACACCGTCGCCGTCGTTGATGAATGCATCTTTTACGTAGCGGATGGCCTTCACCATGAAGAGGCGTTCTTGCTCGGGATAGAGCGTCTTGTGGTTCTTGTAGTGCAGGATGGTCTCGTCGGAGCCGATACCGACATAGAGGTCGCCATATTGCGCCGCCTGACGGAAAAACTCCACGTGGCCGCTGTGCAGCAGGTCGTAGCAGCCCGAGACAAATACTTTCTTGGTCATTGGGTATTAATTTGGCGCAAAGATAGTGATTTTTTATACTACCTGCACTTCAGCCAAAGCTGCCACGAAATACCAGCGCCCATTAGTTTCGCAGTAGCATTTATAACGTGTACGCTGCTTCTCCCCTTTTTGGAAGACAAGGCCGTTTTTGGTTTTGAAGCGTGTACCCTCGGGAAGGCTTTCCACTGTGGTAGTATTGGTTGGGTTCTTGTCGTATTGGTGTAGTACCCTTTGCAGGTTTAGGTCGGCGGTACTGGAGGCTTTGATGTGTTGCAGGTGGTTCAGAAGGGCTTCGAGCACGTCGTCGGGGAAGACGGTCTGGGTCATGAAAGGTTGTAACAAGGCTGCAAACTGCTGTTGCCATTCTGAACCATGTGGCGACACCTTTTTTGAGCCATATTGTTGATACACGTCGTAATGCGCCACCTCGTGGACGTATGTGATTAGCATCTGATAGGGGTTGAGGTCCATGTTCAGGGTGATGGTGC
Organism: uncultured Bacteroidales bacterium; assembly: GCA_947303625.1. Lineage (GTDB taxonomy): Bacteria > Bacteroidota > Bacteroidia > Bacteroidales > F082 > Limimorpha. The sequence goes on from CAMYYV010000009.1 coordinate 7,196, forward strand.
AAATGCCGTTTTTCGTTCTCGGTGGACGGAAGTCACCCAATTTGGAGCTGCGGGGGCGTTTGAAATAGAGCTTGAAATGGCGTTGCGTGAACATCTCGCCTACCATCGTCACTGCTGTCTCTGGAAAATGACGTTTTAGCAGTTCAAGTTCTTCGGGTTTCATCAGTATTAATTCTGGTAGTATGTCATACCGAACCTTTCAGTGCATAGATTTCCTCCCTCCTTCGTCGGTCGAAATGACATGCACTGAAAGGTGAGAGTATCTAAGGTTTCCTGTGGGACATAGCTCCACTTGGTGCAGGTGTTGCAGTGGCGTGGTGTACGACGACGCCCCGGGACTTCTTTGGTACGGCAGGAAGACATGAAAACCGTGGTGAGTATTAATGCGAGGATTAGGGTTGTTTTTACTCCCCCTTGCCCCCTCTCAGAGGGGGATGGTCCCCCTTCTAAAGGGGGCAGGGGGGAGTGAAAAAACGCTCTTATTTTCATAATCTTTTTCATTGCGATAACCAATTCGCCGGGTTTTGTCGGCTTTGTTCTTTCAGTAGTTCGAAGTGAATCTCGGTCTTTCCCTCGTTCTTGTTGGTGTGGACCGTGCCGATGTTTTGCTTGGTCTTCACCTTGTCGCCGCGTTTCACGGTGACGTTCTCAAGGTTGGAGTAGACCGTGAAGTATTCGCCATGGCGGATGATGACGACAGTGTTGGAGCCGGTGAGTTTGGTGACGCTGGTCACCTCGCCGTCGAATACGGCACGGGCCTTGGCGCCTTCGGTGGTGGCGATGTCGATGCCGTTGTTGGTCACCGTGACCTTGTTGGAGACTACCGAGGTGTGTTTTCCGTATGACGAAGATATGACGCCGCGTTCGACGGGCCAGGGCAGTTTGCCTTTGTTGCCGACGAAATTGGATGACAGTGTCTTCTCTTCGGGTGTAAGTGCCATACCTTTTTCTTTTGTGGTCGTAGTGGAGGTTGTGGCCTTACCTTTGTTGGCATTCTTTTTGGCTTCTTCCTTACGCCTTTTTTCAGCCTCCTCGTTGGCTTTTCGGATCTCCTCGGCGATGATGTCGTCAATGGCTTTTTGCAGCTTCTGTGCTTGCTGTTGCTTGTTCTTGATGTCTTGTTGGATGCTGCTTTCTTTTTTCTTGAGGTTGGCCACTTGTGTGTTGAGATCTTCTTTCTCGGTCTTTAGTGCGTCCTGCTGTGCCTTCTCGTCTTTCAGCAAGGCGGTTTGTTGCTCGCGAGCCAGTTGGCTGGCTTCCAACTCGCTGTTGATTTTTTGTTGGGTTGAGCTGATTTGTTCCATCTTCACCTTGCGGGCGTCGCTGAACTCTCGGATGTAGCGCAGCCGGCTGAAGGCTTGGTTGAAGTCCTTGGCAGAGAAGATGAAGCCGAGGAGGTCGTAATGGCTGCGGTTCTTGTTGGCGAAGACGACCATCTGTGCGTATTCCTTCTGCAATTTGCTGAGGTCGGAGTTAAGGCTCTTGATGTTGCTTTGTCCCTTGTTGATTTCGTCGTCAAGGATAGCGATTTGCTCGTTGTAGGCTATGATGAGTTGCTCGCGTTGTTTGATTTTCTTGTCCAAGAGGTTGACTTCGTTGAGGGTCATCTCCTTGTCCTTGGTGGTCTTTTTGAGTAACTGGTTGGCGGTCGAAATCTCTTTCTCTAACGAGTTGATTTCGCTTTGCAGCTGCTGTTTCGTCTTGCCTTTCGTTTTTTGGGCATAGGCCGGATTGAAGGAGAACAAGAGTATAATGAAACAAAGGACTGCGAGACTGCGAGACTGCGAGACTACGGGGCGTTTTGAAGTCCCGAAGTCCCGAAGTCCCGGAGTCCCGAAGTCTACTTGTCTCGTGTTGATTTCTATTCTCATGGCTTTTTGGGTATGCGCACGCGTTCCATCTTATTGGTGATCTTCAGCGGGAAGTCAGTGGCCTTGTTCAGTCGGATGTTGTGGTATTGAATCTTGGCGCTCATGTTGCCCATGATGAAGGTCTTGAGCAGCACCGTTTGATTCTCAACGGGTGGAAGGCCTTGATTATTGTCTAAGAGCAAAGTTTGTATCAATGGGAGGCTGAGGGGCATGCTGAGTTGTGCGGCGAGGGAGTCGATGGGTTCGGCCAAGTAGGTTTTTTCCAGACGGTTGACCACCCATAACGAGTCGTTGCTGACTTTGGCGCGTACCACTTCGATGCCCATGGTGGCGGTGATGTTAAGCCATACAATGCTGTCGTTGCGCATCCGAAGCTGTCCTTTCAGGTCGTTGAATTCCATACCGTTGCCTTCGGCTTGGATGTTGAGGTTGGAGGTCATCCATTCGAAGGCTTGCGGCTGTGGGGGCGCGACGGTTTTCTTGCGCGAGGCGCAGGAGGTGGCGGCCAGCAGCAACACTAAGGACACTATGGTTATTCGGGTTTTCACGCAGGTTTTACTCTCAATTATTGTTCCAAATTATTGGGGCAAAGTTTGCAGTTTTATTTTTGGACTTCGTTTTTATGGTTTAGGGTTCATAATGCAAAGTCCATTGATTTTCTTCTAATTGCGACAAAGTCGTTTCCCATTCCTTTCTTATGGGGAACAGTTGCTCGAATTCTTCACACGACATGGTATCGATATCTTCAAGATAAAAGACTCCAACATACAATGCGTCGGCTGGATGTTGGGTCATCAACTCTGCTATCTCCTCAAAACATTTCTCCGAGTTTGGTAATACTACTCTTGAACGTCTCAACTCTGAATACTCGTATGTAGTTGGGGGTTTCATACAGCAAGTGTCCTGGCTGATGGGGCCATAGAGAGAAAACTGTACGACGATTTCCTTATCAGACCCATTCTTTATGACGAACGAAGGGTGTTCTTCATTGTGTTTGCAACTACTGTTAATAAGCAATAGTAAAAACAAAAACAGACAATACTTTTTCATATTTTACTGATTTTGAGATTAATCATGGGATGAAAATATTAGTGCTGTCGGGCTTGGGAGAGAACTGGCGGAAATGAAAAGTCTCGTTTGCGTTCCCCTCATCTGTCACTTCTCCGTTTTCCATCCTATAATATCTCTGCAGGACAAAGGTGGTATCATTAAGTATGGTTCCTTCTTGAAAATAGCATTGAAACGGCCTTGTAGGCACCCAATAATTAAACAGAATCCTATCATTTTCAACGTTGTACAATTCCCATGATAACTGACTATCATGAAAACGATTCTCACCAACGAGTTCATTTATTACATACTCGTCAACTTCTTGCAAAGAGTGGGATCCACTAGGTGGTCGAAACGCAACGCCGTTCTTATAGAAGAAAGTTATTGTCCTAAAATATTCACCATTCATTGTATAATAATAATACCCGTCGGTTCTAAGTTCTTCGCCAGTATAGGGTGTCTTTGGCAAGGTGAGTTCTTCATCTTCGAACCATTTCTTGCAGCCGCCCGCAAAAAGGACTACTAATGCCAAAACCAAAATAAGTCTTAATTGTCTATACATGTTTTTCTTGTTTCTATAGTACTACCTTGTTTCATTATTGTTTTAGCTTCTGGTCTAGTTCTTTCGAGGCTCCTCCTGCTTTCTGGGCTTTCTTCCAGTATTCCATGGCTTCGCTCTCCTTGCCGAGCTTGAGGAGGATGTCACCATAGTGCTCAAGGTTGGCCCCCGAGGGGTTCTTCTCAAGACCTAAGCATTTCTTCATGATCTTTTCGGCTTCTTTGTAACGACCTAGTTTGTATAGCACCCAAGCGTAGGTGTCGGTGTAATAGACGTTGTCGGGCACCAGCTCGTTGGCGCGGATGGCCATCTCCAGGGCTTCGTCGAGTCGCTCACCACGAAGCGAGAGGTAATAAGCGTAGTTGTTCAGCACCAAGGCGTTGTCGGGGTTGTTACGCAGGGTGCGGTCGTAGGCGTCGAAGGCCTTGGCCTCGTCGCCTTGCTGGTGGTAGAGGTCGCCCAAAAAGCCGTCGAACTCCGACATCTGCAGTTTGTCGGTGGTGTAGCGCCGACCTTTCTCAAGGTAGGTGATGGCGTCGTCGTTGTTTGTCAACACCGCGTTGGCTACGCCTGCGTACCAATAGAAGACGGGCTGCATGGGGTAGAATTTCAAGGCGGCGATGGCGTGGTCGCGCACGGCCTCGTTTTCGTTGAGACGGCTCTCGCTGATGATGAGGTTCTGCCAGCCATAGAAGTCGGTGCTGTCGATGGACAAAACCTTTTGATACATTGCTTTCGACTTCACCGAGTTCTCTTCGATGAGATAACAGGAGCCGAGGATAAGGTAGCCGAGCTTGTGGTCGGGAAGGGCCTCGACGAAGGCTTGGCCGCATTGCCTTGCCTGCTCGTCGATGTCTTTGTCGGCTTGGTGTTTGTTCATCCAGTAGTCATAGGTATTTGTCTTGGTGGCGATGTCGAGGTTTTGGTTGCGGATGGCGGCCAACAATTCCTTGAAGGCTTTGTCGTTGTCGCCGTTTTTCTCGTAGAGTTCGAGGAGCGAGACATTGATATAGGGATTTTCCGGGTTGATCTCCTTGATTTTTTCGTAAGTTTTCACGGCGTCCTTGATTTTGCCGTTTTCGGAATATTCCTGCGCCAACAGACCGTAATAGCGGATGTTCTCTGGGTTTTGTTCGATGAGTTTTTCGAGTTCCGCAATCACTTTTTTGGAGCTGCCTTGATGCTTGTAGATGGCGAGGCGCTGTTCGGTGATCAAATCATTTTGTCCGATTTGTTTTTCCAACAGATCCATCTTTTCCAAAGCCTTGCCGTAGTTTTCGGTGAGGAGATAAGCCTCGATGAGCTCGCTGAGCATGTCGGGGTCGTCGGGATATTTCGCCGTCAGTTTTTCATAGAGTTTGATGAAGTCGTCGTATTGCTCCAAGTTGCGGTAAAACAGGCCGAGACGCATTTGATACCATTTGTTCTCTGGGTCGATTTTGGCAGCTTGCTGGATCATGTTGAAGGCTTCTTCGATACGGCCGGCATTGTAGTATTGCTCGCTTAGCTCGTACATTGATGCGGCATCGTCGGGCATGAAGCGCAGGGCTTGCTCGAAGTTGCGGATGGCGCCTTCGGTGTCGTCGCGGTACTTGCTTTGAAGGCCATTCGAGAAGTAGGTGGCATTCTTTTTCTTGTCGGGTTTGTTGGTGAATTCCGACTCCACTTGCTGAGCAACCCCCAAAATTGAGCAGCCCAACACAATGAACAACAAAATAACTCTATATTTCATAACTCTAAACTCTCAACTTTAAACTCTCAACTCTTCCCCGTATGCCCAAATCCGCCGGCGCCGCGTTCAGTCTCGCTAAGGGTATCCACCTGCACAGGCTCGACTTGTTCGCAGCGGGCGATGATGAGTTGCGCGATGCGGTCGCCGCTGTTGATGACAAAGGCCTTGTCGGAGAGGTTTATGAGGATGACACACACCTGACCGCGGTAGTCGGCGTCGATGGTGCCGGGCGAGTTCAATACGGTGATGCCGCTCTTGATGGCCAGGCCGCTGCGCGGACGCACTTGACCTTCGCAGCCTTCAGGGATTTCCATGTAGAGTCCCGTGGGCACGAGGGCGCGTTGCATGGGTTCGAGGGTGACGGAGCCTTCGGGCAGGTAAGCGCGGAGGTCCATGCCAGCCGAGTTACGAGTCTCGTAGGCAGGCAAGGGGTTATTTGAGGTGTTAACGATGGGTAATTTCATGGCTATGGATTTCAAGATTTCAAGATTTCTAATTTAACTACGTTGAATACTTCGTATTTCAAGATTTGTGGATTTTTCGTTTGACGAAAGCAACGACGCCTTTGACCAGGTCTTTCTCCATCCAGCAGATGAAAGCGAAGAAGATGAGCAACAGGGCCGTGTTGACGACAAGGGTCCAAACGGTATTCTCGATGGGGATGTATTTTTGTGCAAAATATAAGCCTATCGCTATGGTGAAATAGAGGAATGCCGACTTCAGGTTGTAGGGTATCGGGGCTTTCTTTTGTCCGACGATGAACGACAATACCATGCAGGTGCCATAGCCAGCAAAGCCGCCCCAGGCGCAGGCCATGTAACCGTATTTCGGCACGAAGATGAAGTTGATGGCGAGCAGAACAGCGCAGCCTATGGCCGAAAAGATGGCACCCCACCAGGTCTGGTCGATGAGTTTGTACCAGAACGAGAGGTTGAAATAGATACCCATGAAGATCTCGGCCATCATCACGATGGGCACCACGCGCAGACCCTCCCAATAATTGGGGCTGATGATGTGCTTGAGCAGTGGCATATACATCACCACGGCGAGGAAAGCCAACAGGGTAAAGATGATGAAGTATTTCATCACTTTGGCTTGGGCTTCCTTGTCGGCGTCGTCGCGTTTGCCGCCGAAGACGAAAGGCTCGTAGGCATAGCGGAAGGCTTGAGTGATCATCGCCATAATCATTGCTATCTTGACGCAAGCGCCATAGATGCCCAATTGCACGTCGCCTTCTTCGCCAGGGATGATGAAGCGGAAGCAAATCTTGTCGGCCACTTGGTTGAGGATGCCGGCCAGTCCCAAAAGCAGCAACGGCCAGGTGTAACGGAGCATCTGTTTCAGTAAGCAACGGTCGATGCCGAAGCGCAGCTTTTTGATTTCGGGGAGAAAACCGAGGGTAATCAGACCCGTGCAGATGAGGTTGACGATGAAGATATAACCGACTTGATAGCTGTTCTCATACCAACCCATCAGTGCAGGATGGCTTTCTTTTAAGCCCGGAGCGACCAAGAAGATGAACAGGTTAAGCCCGATGTTAAGAAAGATGAACAGCAGCTTCAGAGCGGCAAATTTAACGGCTTTGTTTTCATAGCGCAGGCGGGCAAACAGGATGGCTTGGAAGGCGTCCAAGGCCACGATGATGGCCATGATTTCGACAAACTCGGGATGGTCGGCATAATGCAGCGCGTTGGAGATGGGCTTCAAAAACACGCTGATTAGTATCACAAACAGCAATGCGACCAATCCCACGGCCAGTCCCGAAGTAGAGAAGGCTTTGTTTGGGTCGACATCTTTCTTGTTGGAGAAGCGGAAGAAGGTAGTCTCCATGCCAAAGGTGAGGATGACGAGGAGCAAGGCAGTGTAGGCATAAAGATTCGTTACGATGCCGTAGCCACCCGACTCAGCAGCAATTTTGTAGGTGTAGAGTGGCACCAGCAGGTAGTTCAAGAACCTACCGATAATGCTGCTCAATCCGTAAATGGCGGTTTGCTTCGCCAAGGAGCCTAATCTATTGTCTGCCATGGGTCGTTTAGATTTAGGTTATAGTTCTTCAAAGACTCTTATTGGAACGGCATTATTGATGATTTTAGTTTGTTCTTCATCAAGTTGGTCGTAAGTTTTTTTGAATATCCTTATTGACAAGTCCTCTTTCCTCTCTTTAAAAGCCTGTAATATTTCTTTTTGTACGTCTAAATAGCGTGCAAATAAAGCATTCCTGTCTGTGTCAAAAAAGACAATTCCTTTTGAATACAAAATTGAGTCTATATTATCAATAGTTTTCCATTCTACTTCTGGAGCGTTATCATCGTCAGGATGTGGTGTTATGAAGTTTTTTACCAAATCTTTTAGTTCTTCTAATGTGGTTTCGTGACCATTGACGAGTATTTTGTTATTTCCGTCTAAATAAACCCGCATTATATTTTTTTCGGCAATTCTTGTGTCTTCAAGATTTGGAGCAACGAATACTATTTTCCCAAAATTGTGCTTATCTGCAAATGATTTTACATATCGTTCCAAATGCTTGAAGTATTCTGTATTAGACGGCATGTCATCATCTTTGCAGAGGACAGAAAGGCCCTCGTTTTTGGTGTACTGGAGAAAATGAAAGTTATCATAATAACTACTATCTACTTCGTTAGGATAGACCATTCTAAAGTAACGCTGTGTTTTACTTCTAAATTCACTTGATAATAAATCGTCACGATAATGTTCTGTAATATGTCCATCCAAATCATAAAATTTTGGAGCATACATAACTATCTCCCAAGGGATTTCATCAAACCGATGACAAGGAAAACCTGGATTCAGATGATTATAAAAGATGGTATCTGTATTTACCTTAATCATCAACAAAGTGTCTTCACAACACCATGTAATTTCATCGCTATGGTTTAAGAAATAACGAAAAACAGCGGCACTATTCCGTTCATCAATATGACCCCAAAGGCCATACCCTTCTCTGCTTCTGTCAATAGCCACAGTATCAGTATCTATCAGGGGTTGCAATCCTGAATACTCAATAAAGTCACTGAGCGAATTGGGAAATTTGAAATAATCTTCGATATATTGATCTAAAATATACCCCCAATTCCATGCTGAATACTGTCTACCAAATTTAACGACCAATCCGTTTTCGGCAACAATATCTTCTAAAGCGTAAGAGTCTTTTAAAATTGTATCTCTTTTTGAAAGTATGGTTAAATCTGTTTCTTCCCACGGATAGGTCGTTTCACATTTCCAAAATAGCTTATCCTTTTCTTTATGAAGATATGCCAATGTGGTTTCTATACTATCTTTTGCCGTTTCTTTTTCCCAGTATTCTCTATACACATTTGTAAAAGAAATCAGTTCGTCTGCTGAAGTTGGAAATTCAATATAACGGTTATAATAACCATCTATCAACATAGGTAATGCGGAGTATTTTTCTGTATTTGTAAGACGATGACTTGCACAAGACGTTAAGATACAGGTTAAACACAGTATGTACAGCGTTTTTTTCATGTATTTTGTTCTTATTGTTTTGGTAGTTGTATAATAAACTCTGCCCCCTCCCCTTCCTGGCTTTCGAAAGTAATCGTTCCGCCTGCGGATTGCACGATGTTGAAGGTCAGCGAGAGCCCCACACCTGAGCCGCCTGTCTTGGTAGTAAAATTGGGAAGGAATATTTTCTCCTTGTCTTCATCCTTGATGCCCTTGCCGTTGTCTTTCACGCTGATGACGAAGGCTTTGTCGCTGGCTCTTAGGGCGACTTCAATCCGGCCATTGGGCTTCGATCCTATGGCCTGTACCGCGTTTTTCACGAGGTTGCTGACGGCGCTGTTGAGATGAGTCTTGTCGCCGACGAATGTGTGGTCAACGGAGGGGTCATGGTCGTAATGGAATTCGATGTTGTCGACGTTATCGTATAGGTTCACCACGTTGCCCACCAGTTCTGCCAAATCGAAGGGCGCAGGGTGGTTCTCGGGCATTTTGGCATAGCTTGAGAACGACGAGGCGATGTTCGACAAGGAGTCGATTTGCTCGATTAATGTGTTGGCGGTGCTTTGGATTTGTTGGGTTGTGGCTTTTCCATTCTCTATGTTGCGTTGTAGCATCTGCACGCTAAGTCGCATCGGGGTGAGCGAGTTCTTGATTTCGTGTGCCACTTGCCGCGCCACCTCGCGCCATGCCGACTCGGTCGTGGTGCGTTTCAGCTCTGCGACGCTTTCGTCAAGTTTGTCGATGAGTTTGTTGTACTCCTCGACTAACTCGCCGATTTCATCGTCGCCTTCCCATTCGATGTGTTCATTCTTTTGGTCGATTTTGATGTGTCTCAGTTTGTCCTGTATCAGGGCTAAAGGCTTGGTCAGACGGCGAGCAATCAAGAGGATGAGCAACAGAGCGATGCCAAGCAACACGATGATGATATTGAGATAGGTAAGAATGAAATCTCGTATCTCTTTGTGCAAGTCGGTGGAGCTTGTGAAATACGGTGTGTTGAGATAGGCTAACGTGTTGCCATTGTCGTCGGAAAGCGGGATGTATGCCGACTCGTAGGTTCCCTTGCCGAGGTGTTCGGCATGGGTATAATACAGCTCTTTATTCTTGTGGATGTTTTGGTAGGCCTCAGGGTCCATCAACGGGGCCAGTAGGTGAAGGTCGTATATTTCGGGTCGCGTGGTGGCTATTAGTTGTCCATTGAGATTGTAAAGGTTCAAGTCGGTAAAGAAGGTGGTGGTATATTGTTGTAGGATTTCGTTCCACCTCTCTCGTGATGCTGTACGCATCGTTGTGGCTATGTCGTGGTCATTACGCATCTCGATGGAAAGAGTCCTTGTGGTGTCAAATTGGTTGGCCGTGGTCTTTTTGTTGTATAAGGTTTGCATATAGACGATGGACACAGGTCCGATGACGAGAAGTGAAATGCCCAAGGTGAGGAAGACCACGGTTTGCAATCTGCTTCTTAAGCTCCGGTCGCGCCATTTACGGTGTTCTTTGGGTCGTATTAACCATAGAATCAAGAGATACGGCAAAAGAAGACCTAAGAAGAACACGGCAAAAGGTGCAGTAATTTCCGTCCAGCTTTTACTCGGTGTGCTGACCACGATGGCGTTGTTGTCGTCGACTATGATGGCGTAATGCTTGTATTTTCTGCTGAATGTGTATTCTTTGTCTCTCACCTTCAAGCTGTTCAGGAAGTTGGGATAGACGTAGCGACCATATTTGTAGACGAGCTGGTTGTCGCGGTAGCTGCCCACTGAATAGTCGTAAGGAGTTTGGCTATTTGCCTCCTGTAGGAGTTGCGGGAAACCGAAGCCTTCGGGTGCAATCGGCTTGTAAAACTCGAAATAGAGAGTCTTTTGCTGTAAGGTGTCTTTCGATTCGATACGGATTGTACCTAAATAGTTGGGGTCGAGGGTGTAATAATCCATGAAATATAGGCCATCCCCTACCCTTTCGTGTCGGTTATTGCCCAGTTTTTCGAGGAAATAACCCTCACATTCGGTCACAAGTCCTTCGGGTTGGATATTGATCTCTTCGCCGGGTGCACAAAGTGTTAATGTTGCGTTATAGGCTTTCATTGTCTCGTCGAAGAGCAGCTCTTTCGAGTAGCCTAATATCACGTCAGCCAACACATTGCTTTCTGCAAACAGCATTTCGCGGACGGAAGTGTCGTTTTTCAGCTGTTCTGCGAATTGCAAATAACTTTTTTCGAACCCTTCGTCGCGTTTCACCATGAGTTTTTCAGCCAGTTGTTGCATTTGGCTGTTTTCCTTAGCCACTGTTTTCTTGTGATAGATATAGGTGCAGATGATGGAAATGATTAGGACTGCGCCTATGCCGATGACTACCGCACGTGTCTTTTTCTCGTCATCAGGTGTCTCTTTTCGGTGTCTTCCTAAGGCTAACAGCGCGACTATGGCGATTAAGACAACGATTGGGACAAACCATAGCGAACGGAAAGGTTCTTTCAATCGGGGCTTGTCTGTGATTTTGTAATAGGTCAGAACTTTGTTTTCGTTGTTTGTAAGCGCAATGCCACCCTCTTTTTCGGCTATGGCTATATCGGCATCGATAAACCAAGGTAGGCTTTGGATACGGTTTTCAAAATACCGGTTTTCGATTTGATAGGTCGTGTTTACCGTTCGATAGACATAATAGGTCATGGAGCCTCTTTCGTAGGATTTCACGTAATAATTGCCGGATAATAGCGAACAGATGGTGTCATGCCCGACTGTCACTTTCCGTTTCATTAGTTTTGGGCTGACGTCGTTGCGGTTCCAGTAAACCAAAGTATCGCTCATGAAAATGGACAATCCTGTATGGCTTTTTTCCAGCTGTTCCTGGTTTAGGCCTTTGTCGATCAGATTTTGCATTTCTTTGTCCATTTTTTGCACCGACCTTTGAAGGTTTCGTTGGACGAAGCTTTCGTTTAAGGAAAACAGAAAATAGGTTCCTATAAGAAGTAGCAAAATGATGCTGCTCCATGCAATCCAGTTTCCGATATGTTTGCTATTTTTGACCTTCATAATGTTCGTTCTTCAAAAATCGCGCTTTATTATTGATATTGTGCAAGTTGCAAAAGCTTTGTTATTTTTCGTCTTTTTTACTTGTCTCGCATCGTCAGTCATTTTCTTGCCAAAACGTCTTAAATCGGCTGAAAACGGCCAAATTTCAAATTTCCTTATTTCTTCTCAAATATGTACACCATGCTTGACCATTCACCTGAGCGTCTGGCCTTGCAGTTTGAGATCCATCCGCGATAGGCTCCCCTAATCAGAGGAAGCTTGTGTAACTTGTATTGTTCACTCATGAATGAGATGTAATAGGCATCCCATTTCAGTTTGTCTGTTTTGATAAGTTTTAATCCTTTGGTATTGAATATTTTAGCTATTACAATCTTGTTAAAATGGTTGAGGTGTCGAGGTACATCGTAGGCTGCCCAAAGCTCTTTATAGTACTGTCCGTCATAGGATTTGTAGTTAGGTAATGCGATGATAATTCTACCATTAGGTTTGATAAGTCGCTGTAATTGCTCAACTTGCCATCTTAGGTTATCGACATGCTCCAGCACGTGCCACATGGTGATGACATCGAACGATGCTGCGGGCAGGCTTTCGAGTTGTTCGCTTTCTATAATTTCTGCTTTCGTTCTTTGTCTGGCAATAGATTTGGCATCCTTTGATGGTTCCACACCTACGCATTGCCAACCATGCGTTTCTGCCGTATGTAAAAAATCTCCGACGCCGCAACCGATGTCCAATATTTTTCCAACGCTTAATCCATTGGTTGCTAATGAATATTTGTGTTTTAGATTGTTTCTTTTGACTTTTTCGTAGATTTTTGGTATAAAGCCTTTTTTGTTTTCCTGATGGCTGTAGTATTCTTCTGACTTATAGTATTCGCCTATTTTGTCTCTGTTTGGGCGGGGCATGGTGTATAATAGTCCACAGTTTAGGCATTCGCAAATATGGAAGTCTTCTTTTGTCAGAAACTCATCTTTGAGCCAGAGATTTATTTGCGCTTTGTCGGATCCGCACCAAGGGCATTTGTTGTTCATGGTCGTTTGTGTTTCATGTGGAACAATTGTGCTATCTTCCTAAAAATATGGCCAATACGTTGATGTCGGCAGGTGAAATTCCGCTGATTCTTGAAGCTTCTCCCAATGTGGTGGGTTGGTATCGGTTCAGTTTCTCCCTTGACTCGTAGGACAATGATTGGAGTTGGTGGTAGTCGAAATCTTTTGGCAGCTTCACCCCTTCCAAGCGTCTCAATTTGTCGGCGAGTTCGTCTTCTTTTTCTATGTAGCTTGCGTATTTGATTTGTATCTCAGCCTCTTCCAGACATTCGTTGATAAATCGCTCTCTGTTTCTGTATTTTTCCAATGCAGGTAAGACCGTTATTATTTCTGCCAGATTGATTTGTGGACGCAGTAAAAGGTATGCCATCTTCATTTTTTGGTCTATCCTGGTGCTTTCTTTTTGCTCTAATAACCCGTTGATTTCGTCCGGATAGACGTAGGTTTCGTTTAGGAAGGCCTTGATTTCTTCTACTTTTTGCCGCTTTTCTATGTACTTTTGGTATCTTTCTTCTTTGGCTAAGCCTTGCTTGTGTGATAGTTCTGTGAGTCGGGTGTCAGCATTGTCTTGTCGTAATAGGATGCGATATTCTGCCCGGCTGGTGAACATTCTATATGGCTCGTCGACCCCCTTGGTGATAAGGTCGTCGATGAGTACTCCGATATAGGCTTCATAGCGTGACAATACTAAGGGCTCCTTTTCCCTTAGTGCCAAGCTTGCGTTGATGCCAGCCATCATTCCTTGGCACGCAGCTTCTTCATAGCCTGTTGTGCCGTTGATCTGTCCTGCAAAATACAGTCCATGTATGCGTCTAGTCTCCAAGGAGTGGTGTAATTGGTCGGGTGGAAAATAGTCGTATTCGATGGCGTAACCGGGGCGATATATTTTGGCGTTTTCGAAGCCTTCTATCTGTCGTAAGGCTTCGTATTGGATATAATCGGGTAGCGACGAGCTGAAACCATTGAGATAATACTCTTCCGTAGTCCAGCCTTCGGGCTCCACGAAGAGTTGGTGGCTGTCTTTACTCGAAAATCGCTCAATCTTATCTTCGATGCTTGGGCAATAACGGGGTCCCACGCCTTGTATTCTGCCATTGAACATGGGAGAGTATTTGAATCCTTTGCGTAACGTCTCGTGCACCTTGAGCGAGGTGTGTGCTATCCAGCAACTTCGTTGCTTGGTGATTTTGAATGGCTCCGTATAGGAGAAGCCTACCACTTCTTCATCGCCTTTTTGCTCGACGAGCTTGCTGAAGTCTATTGTCCGGCCGTCGATGCGTACGGGTGTACCTGTCTTCAGTCTTTTCACTTCAAAACCCTGTTCTTTTAGCTGCTCGCTGATGCCGTGACTGGCCACTTCGCCCATCCTGCCGCCTGGGAAGTGTTGTTCACCGATATGGATTAGGCCATTGAGGAAGGTGCCATTGGTGAGGATGACAGCCTTGCTCTCGATGTCGCCGCCCATTAAGGTCTTCACGCCTTTCACCTGATCGCCCTTGATGAGCAGACCCACTACCGTGTCTTGCCAAAAGTCGAGGTTGGGTGTCTTTTCCAAGAGACTGCGCCACTCAGCCGAGAACATCATCTTGTCGCTTTGGCATCTGGGGCTCCACATGGCGGGACCTTTCGACTTGTTGAGCATCCGGAATTGGATCATGGTGCGGTCGCTGACGATGCCGGAATAGCCGCCCATAGCGTCGATTTCGCGGACGATTTGTCCCTTGGCGATGCCGCCCATGGCGGGGTTGCATGACATGGATGCCATCAGACGCAGGTCCATGGTGACGAGCAGGACTTTGCTGCCCATATTGGCCGCTGCCGCTGCCGCCTCGCATCCCGCGTGGCCCGCGCCTACAACGATGATATCGTATGGTTCAAAATACATCTCTTTGGTCGGTGTTTCCCGTGAAACAATTTGTTTATTATGTTGATTATCAGTTTTATAAATTGTTTAACCCTGACCATAAACCCTGACCCTGACCATTTCAACAGGGTGAAAAGTCAGGGTCAGGGTCATTGGTCATGGTTTGGTACAATGCCAGACATATCTCCTCTTGGGCTCTCATCTCTTTCTGGTCTTCTTCGCTGTGGTCGTCAAAGCCGATAAGGTGCAACACACCGTGGATGATGACGCGATGCAGCTCACTCTCATAGCTTCTGCCGAAAGTCTCGGCATTCTCCTTGATGCGCTCGGTGCTGATGCAGAACTCGCTCGAAAGCACGGTTTCACAGTCGGTCAAAGGAAAGGTTACGATGTCGGTATAGAAGTCGTGTCCGAGGCGTTCCTTATTGATTTCCAACAACTTCTCATCGCTACAAAAATAGTAGTACAACTCCCCTATTGTCTTGCCGTGTCTTTGGGCCACTTTGTTGATCCACGCCTTGTCGTGTAGTGGGTCTATGGGTGGCATCTCTACATCCAATGTGTTGAATCTGATCATCTTAGTGTGTGTTTTTCTTCATGTAGTATTCGTTAATCTTGTTCTGGTAATAGGGAGCGTATTCAATCGGGTTGGTCTTCAGGAACTCTTGGTTTTTCTTCATTGACTCCTTATAGAGGAGGTCGTTTATCTGTCTGTCGAAATGCGAGCCTTTGTATTCGTTCGACTTGCGTTTCTCCTCTTGTTCGCGTTTCTCTTGGGCTTTTTGCGATTCTAGCATCCTTGACTCAATCTTACGGCTGCGTTCAATCATCTGTCGGTTGATTCTTTTATTCACGAGGTCTTCTTCCAGTTTCTCCATGTCCTTGATGATTTCGTTGAAGCCGTCGTCGCCGATCTGTCCATTTTCTTTCATGTCGTTGAGCATCTGTTGCATGCCTTGGCGAAGCATCTCTTGTTCGGCGGCCATGCGTGCAAACTCCTCACTCATCGAATTGGGTGTTTGTTGACCCTTTTCCATCTGCTCTTGCATCTTTTGGAGCTGCTCGCTGAGTTGCTGTTGCATTTGTTGCATCTTTTGCATGCTTTGCTGGCCTTGTCCCTGTTTAGGATTAGAACACGACATTGGCATGCCCATGGCATCCATACTGTTTTCCATGTTCTCCAACGACTCAGCCAGCATCAGCGCCAGGTTGTTCATCGACATCATGGCGGTCTGCTGATGGCGCGTGGCTTGCGACAGCTTCAGGTCGTTGAGTTGTTTCATCGCGTTTTCGGTCTGATTCTCAATGGTGTGCAGCTCATCGAAGACGAAGTTCTGGATCATAGGTTGGCGCATGGCCATGCTACGCAAGGAGTCGCGGACCATATTGAAGTTGTCGGCCACCTCTTTCTGATGGATGATCTTTTCAACCAACGATGGGTCGTCGGTGCGCATCTTGCCAATTTCGGTCATCAGGGCCTCTTGTTCATGCGAAGCTTGTACCACGTTTTCAAGCAGAATGCGCATCAAATGTGCGTCTTCGGCCATCTGTTGCATGCCGCCCATCTGCATCATCGACATCATGTTCTGTGCCATTTGCTGCATCTTTTGGCCTGCATTCTGTTTGTTTTGTTGCGACTGTTGTTGCTGGTTGTTCTGCTCGTTCTGCATGGCATCTTGCAGGTCTTGGTCGATGCTCTCCTGCATCTCTTGGTCTTTCTCCATGTCGAAAGGCTGTTTTAAGTCTTGGTTTTTCTCCAGCAACTGATCGAGTTCATCCATCATCTTGTCGAACTCCTCCTTGGCTTCTTCGGCTGTTTTTTGGTCGTTCTTCTCCCCTTCTTTATCTTGATTTCCAGCCTCTTGCTTCTGCAATTCTTCGCCTAGTTTATCTAATTTGTTGGCCAAGTCGCTGAGGTCTTTCTCCATCTTAAGCTGTTCCAAAAGTGCCATGTTGCGGTCGAGGAGATTCTGCATCGACTGGTTGTTTTTCTTGATGTCCTGCATCATCTGCTGCATCTGTTCGCGTGGCATCTCTTCAAGGAGTTTGTCGATTTGTTCCAACATCTTTTGCAGCTCCTCTGGGAATACCTCGTCGAATAGCTTGTTGATTTGCTCCTGTTTCTTGATGAGGTCTTCGTTGCCTAGGTTGTGTTCTTTCATGAATTCCGACAGCTTCTCTTGTTCTTGCTGTAGCTTGTTCCATTCTTCCTGGATCTGTTGTTGCCGCTCCAAGAGGTCTTTCATCTTCTCCTTGTCGGCCCAATCCAACTCCTTCTTTTGGATGAGGTCTTGCAGCATCTTCTCGATTTCTTCTTGCAGCTTGTCGGCCTCTTGCGACTTCTCTTGCAGACGTTCCATGATGTCGTCCGATTGCTGGTCGGCGATGCTGTCCAAGGCCGATTCCGAAGGTTTATAGTAAGTGAAAGTCTCTGAGCGCTTCGACTTGGGCCCGTGGAAACCATCGTTGTCCCAGACCACAAAATATACCTCCATGTTCTGACCTGGCATGATGCCGAGGCTGTCCATGTTGAACTGGTAGAAGAAAGAGGAGCGTGTCTGCTTCATGTCCAAGGGCACAGTCTTGACGATGTTCTTTTCTTTGGGTTCCTTCACGATGCAGTTGAAGGTCAGGCGGCTGAAGCCGTAGTCGTCGGTGACGAGGCCTGAAAAGTAGACATTGGTGGAGAGCTGTTCGTCGAACGACTCCACGCGGATGTCGGGGTAAGCGTCGGGCAGCACGTCGACGGAGAAGGGTAGGGGATCGATGCTTTGGTTCCAAGTGTTCTGCACCTGCACCTCGAATTTGGTGGACTGTCCGGCCACGAATTGGTATTCAAAGACATCGTCATTGGCCGTCAGGTCGGTGGTCAGCGTGTCGCGGGTGACGGACATCAGCTCGGTGTCGCGGGTGGTGAAGCTGAAGATGAGTTGGGTGCCTTGGGGCACGATAAGCCTTGTTTTGCCTTCTAAGGTCTCATTAGTGCGGTGGATGTAGGCGGGATAGCGCAAATCGCAGCGGTAGGAGAGTAGGGTAGGGTTGGGGCGCACCGTGATGTGCAGGGGACGGCTGGTGTATTCGCCTCCGGTTACGTTGAAGTCCAAGTCGTTGAACAGATTCTTGAAGGTGTAGCTGAAATCGTTGGCCGAGCCACGGGTCATCAGCTGTTGCCCCAGCTCGCTCTTCACATAGAAGGCGTCGGGGATGCGGTCGCCGGTGACGCGGATGTTGAACTTCACCTCCTGGCCTTGGGTGGTCTCTATCTCGTCCTGCTCGATTTCAACCTGATAGGGTAGGGGTTTCTCGAAATGCTGCTCATAGTTAACGATGCGTTGCGTGGGCTGCACTGCAAAAGAGGGCAGAAAGACCATCAAGGCTATTAATATAAGGAGCGAACCAAAGAAGATGCCCAAGTACTTCAAATTGCCGCGCAAGTCGACAGCATCGGAGAAGCGGATAGGGGAGAGGCGGGCACTACGCTGCTCGATGGTGGCGGCCAACAAAGCGTTATCATCTGAGGTCTCTGAGCCCTGAGCCTGTCGAAGGGTCGAAGGGCCGACATTATTGGTTGTATTTAAAGCCTCCATCTGGTTGCTCAGTTGAATCGTATTCAGCAACTTGTCCTTGATTTCTGGAAAGAACTTGCCGATCATCACCGAAGCCTGTTCCACTGACATCTTCTTTCGGAAGCGAATGAGGTTGATAAGTGGGATGAGGAAATAATACACCAGCACAAAGGCGCTGCCTGCCAGCAAAAACAGGAACAGCACAAAACGGCCTTTGGGCGGGAACCACGAGAAGTATTCTAGCCCGTTGATGAGCAGGTAGAAAACAATCCACAGCACGGCACCCACCAACGCTCCTTGTATCAGGCGGTTGAGGTAATACTTCCGCGTGAAGCCCTCGATTTTCTCTATCAATTTGTTTGGTGCAGACATCTCCACATTAGATTAATCCGCAAAAATAGGCATTTTCCGCGAAAGAGAAGGAATTATGGTCGCTTTTGGGCAACAAAAAAAGAGTTCCGTCTCCGAAACTCTTCTGCATGAGCCACATGTCGGACTCGAACCAACGACCTACGCATTACGAATGCGTTGCTCTACCAACTGAGCTAAAGTGGCCTCTCATTTCCCCCTTCTAAGGGGGCAGGGGGATTAAATGCGGCTGCAAAAATAGGAATAATTCGCGAATTGGAACGCATTTTTTGAAAAAAACTACTTTTTGGATTGCTTCGCAAGAAATCTTTCAAAAATTGTCGTTTAAAATCTATTGAAAATCAATAATATAAGAATTATTTACCGAATATTACAATAATTAAACTAATTTTTTAGTTGTATATTCAAAAAGTTCTCTATATTTGCAGCGTCAAGACAAATTAAAATGGCTATCAAACGAAACATAGTATTATTAATGGTGATGGGATTATTCACATCATGCGTGACCCAACGCGCCAAATATGTGACTTATGTTCCTGATTCGGTGACTAGGTTTGATGTCGTCCAGGCCAATGTTTATCGTCTTGACATTCCCAAAGACAATCATATCGAGGTGCTCTCGCTGACCAACTGTGGTCTTGACCGAATTCCTTCGAGCATCAAACATTGCAAACATCTGCGAAGACTGAACTTGGAAGGCAACCAGATCAGGCACATCCCTAGATGGCTCTCTTCGCTGGATAGTCTTGAGGAAATCAATTTGAATTTCAACAAGCTGAACCTGAAAAGACGGGATATTCGCCGCTTGTCGAAGGTAGAAGACGTCCTGTTGGCGGGCAATGGCATCAAGAAACTCCCCGACAATGTCGGAGTCCTACGTTGCGAAAGCCTGAACCTTTCCAAGAACCAACTCAGCACCTTGCCCAAGTCGTTTGCCGAAATGAAACAAGCCAGATACTTGATTTTCTATGACAACGCGTTTGAATCCATCCCGGAGGAATTGGAAGGTTTCAAGAATTTGAAACATCTGGATTTCTATAAAAACAAGATCACGAAAATCCCAGATTTTATTGGCGATATGGACAACTTGCAACAGCTTTTCCTGTCATTTAATGAAATTGAGGAGATACCCGACACTTTGCGAAACCTGAAACGGCTGAAGTATTTCTACATCCATCACAACGAATTGCATTTCATTCCGGAATGGATTACCGAAATGGATTCCATAGAGCGTTTTGGGATTGGCTTCAACCATCTGCTGGAGTTGCCCGACGTATCGAAAATGAAGTCCCTAAAAGACTTCGACTGTGAACACAACCTTTTGGAACGCTTCCCTTGGGAACTTTTGGAAAAACCCGACATGGAGATGATTAATGCAAGAGACAATGATTTCAACTTCTCTGATGACGAAAGGATGCGTTTGATAAAAGCAAGTAAAACAATCAATATTAATATTGAGAATCAATAAAACCCCATATACCATGAAAGAATTAACCAAAGCAGAAGAGCAAGTGATGCAAGTCATCTGGAACATAGGGCAGGGCTTCGCCAATGAGATCATGGCGGCCTATCCTGAGCCCAAGCCGGCTTACAACACGGTGCTTTCCATCATCAAGATCTTGGAAAACAAGGGCTTCGTGAAACATGAGACCTTCTGCCGTGCTCACCGCTACAGCGCTGTCATCAGCAAGGAGGAATACTCGCACCGTTATCTCGGCAGTGTGGTGGAACGCTATTTCAACAATTCCTATTTAGACCTCGTCTCGGCCTTTGCGCGGAAGGAGAACTTCAGCGTCGAAGAGCTGGAAGAGATGAGAAAAGCCATCGACGAGGCCATCGCCTCAGAAAGGAGTTAAGCCATGAATACGCAAGAATTGATCATTGGTTATCTGCTGCCCATTGCGGCTACCATTGCCATCCTTTGGTTGGTGTATCGCCTGTTGTTCCGCAACAGCAACCGCTTGATGTTCAACCGTTATTTTTTGCTGACGAGCATGCTATTGGCTTTGGCCATGCCATTGCTCGGCTTGCTTTCGGGTTTGGAGTCGCCGCAGATGGTGGAGTTGAAACAAAACATGTTTAGCGGAACCATGCTCCATGAGGTCGTTGTCACCCCCGACGGGCAGCCTGTGTTACCCGAAGTGACAGTGACCACCAGCACGCAGTCGCATTTCAGTGTGTGGCAAGTCATCGGCGGCATCTATTTCTTGGGTGTCGGCGTGATGACGCCGCTGTTCCTCATCAAGTTGGTGAGACTCATGGCGCTCATCATCCGCTCGCCCAAACGCAAGATGGATGGCTTCACGGCGGTGTATCTTTCGGCGGTCCCTGAGCCCGTCGAAGGGCCGCAAAGAGGATCTTTCTCCTTCTTCCGTTATGCCTTCTTCCCAAGCGAAAACGTGGATCCCGATATCTTACGGCACGAGATGAGCCACATTGAGCACCATCATTCGTGGGACATCCTCTTCGCCGAGGTGATGATGATCTTGCAATGGTTCAACCCCTTCATCTATCTGTACAAGAAGGAGTTGCAGAGCCTTCACGAATACCAAGCCGACCGCGACGTGGTGGCCACCGGCGTTGACAAAAAGAATTATATGATGCTGATCCTGCAGCAGTGCACGGCTGTCGACTTCAGCGGAATGAGCAATAACTTCAGTTTAATCCTTACCAAAAAAAGAATCAAGATGATTACAAGAAACGAAAAGGCCAAGGGCCTCTGGTGGAGGCTCTTGGCTACATTGCCAGTGTTGGCGATTCTGCTGATTGCCAACACGAAAGTCGCGGCACAAGAACAAAAGACAGATGTGCGAATCGTACATGAAACAGATGCGCTGCCTTTAAACGCAGACTCTTACCAAATCGTGATGTACGAATATGAAGGACAGGAAAAACTGCCTTTCAACGACACGGTGATCTATAATCCAGACGGCTCCTATTCGGAAGTCAAGCGAGTACAAGACATCGACCCTGAAACAAACAAACCCTTCACAAAGGTTCTAATTTCTTCGTATGATAAAAATGGAGAGCCTGCCAAAGGCTTTCACATCCAAACCATGCCCAGAGAGGACGACATTAAAGAGTTTAGAATCACAGCCAATGAAGGTTTCACTTATCCCGCTATCATCAAGGATGAACAAAGCAACGACAGCATCTACCAAATTGTTGACGAAATGCCCGAATTTCCTGGCGGTGAAAAAGCCTTGATGGATTATATGTCCCAAAACGTCAAATATCCAGAAGAGGCCAAGAACAAAAACATTGCTGGTCGTGTGTTCATCAGTTTTGTTGTCGAGAAAGACGGTAGCGTTTCCAATGTGAAAGTGTTGCGTGGCATCGGCGGTGGCTGTGATGAGGAAGCCGTCCGAGTGATCAAAGGCATGCCGAAATGGAAGCCTGGCATGCAAAAGGGCAAGCCAGTTCGTGTGAATTTCCAGATGCCTTTCGTGTTCAAACTGGACGAGAGCGCGGCAAGCAAGAACGGTCTTATCAACAACACTTACATGGGCAAGGAAACGGGCACCAAAGACGGAGTCACTTACACGATGGAGATGACGATGGAATTTGAAAGCAACACTGCGGGTTATTTCGTTATGACTCTGACTTCGCAGAAGAAGAATGGAAAACCACAGGTTGAATTTGAAGATGTGGGTTTGCCCTTCACCTATACCTTTGACGGCAAATCATCGGGTTCCATCCAGCCCACGAATCCTGATGGCAGCCAGTTGGGCGATGAGCCGATGGCTCCTTATGGTTTTATTGTCAATAAGGATGGTTCCATCCAAGTCAATCTCTATGATATGAAAGAAGATATCGGTGTGGAGAAAATGGTGTTCAAGAAGGTGGTTAAATGATTAATGACTATAGGGCTGTCGTACCACGGCAGCCTTATATTACGTCGCTTCGCGTCATTGCGAGCGCAGCGAAGCAATCCAGAAAAATGGTTTTGTCCCCTGGATTGCTTCGTCGTTCCTCCTCGCAATGACGCGAAGCGTGGCAAGAATCATTCAATAATCAACTGTTCCCATTTAATCTTCGGAACGAATTGTACCCCATTTTCATCACGA
This sequence comes from uncultured Bacteroidales bacterium, assembly GCA_947303625.1. GTDB lineage: Bacteria > Bacteroidota > Bacteroidia > Bacteroidales > F082 > Limimorpha. The sequence continues at coordinate 29,835 of CAMYYV010000009.1, forward strand.
TAATACGCCAGTTTGTCGCCAGCATCCACGGGTTGTAACTTGATTTTCTCGTTGCCTTTGCCAATAGCCAAGATGAGCAGCGGCTCGTATGGCAAATTGAAAGCCTCGGTAATCTTTGCCTTGTTGAAAGCGCCAATCATGATGCCGTTCAAGCCCATCTCGGTGGCTTTCAGCAACATGCTCTGCGCCGCAATGCCGAGGTCAATGTCAACGAACTTGTTTTCGGCAATCGTACTGCAAATAATGATGAAGGCCTCGGGCTCGGTGCCAGGGAAGGGGAGGTGCAGCTCGGGCAACAGGCCGCCTAATTTCATGTTCTGAGAGATGATTTCAGCACCTGTTTCCTTGGTCACCAGTTTAAAACGCAGCACTTGCTGGTTCTTCGCCGAGGCAATCTTGGTGTTCACCGCCACGATGCGTTCCAGCATGTCGCGCCTCACCACAAAGCTTTGGTCGTAACCACGATAACTACGGTTTCTCTCCATCAAGGTTTCAACTGAAGTGTGCTTCACCACGGTCTTTTTGGCACCATTGCCAAAGACCTCCTCATAGCGTTTTTCAAGGTATCCGTCGGCCATTAGTATTTGTATTTCAGATTGGCTTCTGGCTTTTGGCCTTTGGCTACTGGCAGTCCCAACAGAAGGAAAGGCTTTCCCTTACCCAGAGACTGCCAGCAGCCAATAGCCAGTTGCCAGAAGCTTTAAAACGCGAAATTACACAAAATAACGACATCATTCGACCTTTTTCCCTATTTTTGTGCCGTGAAAAAACGCTTATTGCAATTCGGTTCCCTTCTGATGGCCCTCACCGTGCTGTTTGTCTCGGTCGGCTGGGACGTGAAGTTCCATTACTGTACCGAAGACCATCACATGACAGGCAGTTTCAATGATGCTTCCGCCGAATGCGTGCATTGTATGGGGCATCATCATGGGCACGAGGAAGCGGAAGAAGTCTTGCCGCAGGATGTCGTACACTTCAACGCCAAGTGCTGCTGCGACGACTTCGACAGCAAGATCCAGTTCACTGACAACTACGTTTTTTCGGCAGATAAACACTTCCACCTCAACCTTCCGGATGTGGCCTTCCAGCATTACGATATTGAGGTGCAGTTGCCTGATTTACAGCGTGTTTTCAGCATCTTCTCACCACGAAAGATACTCACCTTCCTATCCGGTCGGGAGAGGACGGTGTTTTTCTCCTCGCTTAGAGTGGATCCTTTGGTTTTCTGAATAACCATGAGACATTAGACCGGGAACGTCTATCCCGAGCCTTAATCCTCATTGCGGAGGAACATCCGCAATCTCCTGCGCGGGAAGGTGTTCCTAACGCTTAGGAGATTGCGGGTCAAGCCCGCAATGAGGCCAAAAAACAAAAACAACCCTAAACAATTATCATCATGAAAACCAAACACATAACCCTAATAACCCTCTTATTCTTCGCCTTCACCTCGGGCGCGTTTGCCCAGGGCTTTATCGAAGGCACCGTTTACGAAGAAACCGAGAACGGCGAACGCACCCCACTACCGGGCGTCAACGTCTATTGGAAAATCGTTAACGAAGGCACCGTGACTGATGCCAACGGACATTATAAAATCCCGTTGCACGAACGTATCGGCTGCCTCGTGTTTAGCTGCATCAGCTATGAGAACGACACAGTCCATCACATGGTGGAACCTACGCATTATGACCACATCTTCCATTCCACCCATGTGTTGAACGAGGTACAGATTGCGGCCCGACAGAAGGCCTTATACATCAACCCCATCAAAGCCCAGGCGATAGAAACCATTACTTCCGAGAGTCTCAAACGCGCGGCTTGCTGTAGCCTTGCAGGGAGTTTTGAGAACAACGCTTCCGTCGACGTATCCTACAGCGATGCCGTCACGGGTGCCAAACAGATCCAACTGCTCGGTTTAAGTGGTATTTACACTCAGATGATGACCGAGATCATCCCCAATTTCCGAGGTCTCGCTTCGACTTTCGGGCTTAACTATGTGCCAGGCACTTGGATGAACGGCATCCAAGTCTCCAAAGGAACATCCTCGGTCAGAAACGGCTACGAGTCCATCACGGGACAAATCAACGTGGATTACAAAGAGCCTCTACCCGACAAGAGCGAAAAAGTGTTTGTCAATCTATATGGCAATACCATGTTGATGACCGATTTTAATTTCAACGGGCGCGTCAAGGTGGGGAAGAACGACGGCATCATGCTCTTCGGCCACGTGAGTCATAACCACATGAAGATGGACGGAAATGGCGATTCGTTTATGGACGACCCAATCACCACGCAATACAATGTCTTCATGCGTTATAGCCATCCCCATACGGGCAGTTTTGGCTGCAAGGTGGGTCTCAAGGCCTTGAAAGAAACCCGGCTCGGTGGGCAGATGGACTTCGACCCAGCGCACCGTCTCGATGACGGCTACAACCTGTATGGCATTGGCATCAACACTGAGCGTTACGAGGCTTTCGCCAAGGGTGGCTATCATTTTGACCGTAAAGACACCAGCCTTGGAACACAGCATCAGGTGACCTACCATAAAGTGGATTCCTACTACGGCCTCACCGACTACAACGCCAACCAACTCTCCTATTTCGGTAATCTGTTGTTTGACTCCTACCTTGTCAACGAGCATCACAACTATTCCGTGGGAGTCAGTTATACCTACGATAAGTATGATGAACACTTGAACGACAGCGCTTTCCAACGTGTTGAACAGGTACCGGGTGCCTTCGTGGAATACAATTTCAGCGACGACCACCATTGGAATATCATCGCGGGCTTCCGTGCCGACTACAATACTTATTACCAAAGGATGCTCTACACGCCCCGTCTGCATGTGCGCTTCAAGACCCACGATGAGTTGACCCTCAGGGCTTCGGCAGGTAAAGGCTACCGCTCGCCCAATGTGTTGGCTGAGAACTCCACGATGTTTGCATCGTCGAGAGCCATCCGTTTCTTGGACACCCCCAAGATGGAAGAGGCATGGAACTATGGCATCAACCTAACCAAAGGCATCGACATCGGCTGGCGCGAGATTGTCATCAACGCCGACTTTTATCGCACCGACTTCGTCAACCAAATCGTTCTCGACCGTGATGCCGATGCCCATGAAGTGCGCATCTACAACCTCAACGGCAAGTCATTCTCCAACAGCGCCCAAATCGAGGCCAACTGTGAGATCTTCCCAGACTTCGACCTGACACTGGCCTTCCGCTACAACGACGTGAAGATGACCATCGACGATTCGCTGCGCGAGAAGCCCTTCGTCAATCGCTATAAAGGCTTGGTGACGATGTCGTATGCTCCTGGCACTTGGCAGTTCGACTTCACGACCCAGTTCAATGGCGACAGCCGCGTGCCTGACCTCAGCGGCAACGCTACCGCCATGGCTCATGGGCAGAATATCGAGCGCTCGCCTTTCTATGTCATCATGAACGCACAGGTCATGAAGAAGCTGGGTAATTGTTGGGAACTCTATCTCGGCGGCGAGAACCTGACCAACTACAAGCAGGACTATCCCATCATCTCGGCCGACAACCCTGCCAGTGAAGATTTCGATGCTTCAATGGTGTGGGGACCGCTGAGCGGCATCCGCGCTTATCTGGGCGTACGTTTTCAGATAAAATGATTGTAGAGACGCAAAATGTTGCGTCTCTACATCAAATTTTACCTAATTTTGCAGCCCAAAATCTGTGTAAAAAATGAAGAAATCCCTATTGGTATTTGCTGCCGCGCTGTTGCTGGCGGCCTGCGGACAGAATAACACCCCCCAAGACCCATCGACGACCACGTCCAACGACACAACAAAGGAGAAGTATGTCTTCCCAGGTGTGCCGGTGGCTCCGATACAGCATGTCGAAGTTCCCATCAAAGGGGATTTTGATCCTACCGCTACTGGTGACCCCAATGCGCCTGTCTTAAGGCTTGAAGAAGGCATGCCGCTCGACTTCAGCCAGCTTCAGGGCGGTGGTGCCTCGGTGGAAGAACGTGTGGCCGCACAAATCGACTCCATTCGCTACAAGGCGGAGCACGGCGATGTCAAGTTCCAGTATGCCTATGGTGTTTGCTACGAGAAGGGCTGGGGAGTGGATGAAGACATGAAAGAGGCGGCAGCGTGGTACCTGAAGGCGGCCGAGAAGGGCAACGGTCCCGCCTGCACTGCCTTGGGCAACTTCTACCGTGAAGGCACCGGGGTGAAAGCCAGTGCCGACAAGGCTTTCGAGTGGTACCAGAAGGGTGCCGCTGTCAATGACGACCAGGCCATGCTCAATGTCGGCAACTGTTATTATTATGGCATGGGTACTGCGAAAGACGAACAGAAGGCTATCAAGTGGTGGGAAGACGCCGCCGATGCGGGCAATGCCTTTGCCATGTCGATGATAGGCGATTGCTACTTCTTCGGTCAAGGCAAAGAAAAGGACTTGAAGAAAGCTATCGAATACTATAGTCCCGCCTCCGAGAAAGGGGTGAGCAGCGCCCAATACCGTTTAGGCATCCTTTATTATACCGGCGAGGGTGTGGAGCAAGATCAGTCCTACGCCAAGCTCCTCATGCGCAAGGCCGCCGATGGCGGCATGGAGGAGGCGCAGGTGTTTCTAAATAAGTATTTCAAGGAATAACTTACACAAAGGATTTCGTCTGAAATCCTTTTTTGTTATCTTTGCAGGCATGAAACGCTTTGCTTGGATAGGTATCTTGATTTTGTTTGTTTTTGCGGCTTGCGACACCACTACGCGTGAGGCACGCCGCATGGTGAAGCGTGCCGAGCGGTTGGCCGACACCTTGCCTGACAGCACCGTGCGCCTCATCGACAGCGTATTGCGCATGCCTGTGCGTTTCGGTGAGCGCGAGCGCATGAATATGGCCTTGTTGCAGGCCGAGGCCTTGTTTGGCTGTAGAGACGTTTCCCGAAACGTCTCGAAAAACGACGATGGTTTGTTGGGAGACGTTTCAGGAAACGTCTCTACCCTTTCGCCTATCATGGACGACGATTTCTTCGACGACCAAGCCCACATCTCCACCAGCCCTGAATTGGAGCGAGCCTCTGCCTATTATGCCAGGAAGGAGGACTACGGCAAGGCCGCCCACGCCGCCCTCTACAGCGGTTTTGTGCAGCAGAACTACAACGAGAAGGAGGCCGCCATGCACTCGTTCAAGGAGGCCGAGCAATATGGCATGATGGCGGGCGACAGCCTTACCGTGGCCCGGGCGGAATACAAGATGGGGAAGATGCTGTTTGATGAATACATGGAGCAGGAAGCCCAAGACATGTTTCGAAAATCCAAGAAGTTTATTGGTAACCATCACACCGAAAGAGCATCTATCGAAAATAGCGAAGCCGTAATCTATATCCTGATGGGGCAATTTGACGATGCCGATTCCTGCCTTCAACGTGGAATGATTCTGGCCGAAAAATGGCATTCCGACAAAGTCATTCGTAAAATCCACAACAACTATTCGGTGCTATACCGCCTCCAAGGCAAGTATGACCAAGCCGTTGATTGCCTGCATCGAATGATGGACAACCCAAATCTTGGCGAAAACGATGTGTTAGTGCTGAACTTGAACTTGGGCAATGTGTATTTTGACAAGAAAGAGATGGATTCAGCCGCCAAATACTACCAATTTGTAGAATTGGCGCTACCTAAGGTCAACGTAAAAAAAGAGACTGTACTTGCTGCATACGAAGCGCTTTACCGTTTCGCAGAAGACCAAAACGACGACTCTTTAGCCTTACAATATCGTGAATTGCACGAAAAGGGATTGTATGATTTGATGGTCCTGCGGCAAAAACAGACTATCTATAGAATTCAAAAGCAATTCGACTACGAAAGCCTTCAGAATGAAATGAACAAAAAGCTCCTTCAGAGACAACGCCTTATCACCTTGCTCGCAGTATTCACCATCATTGGTCTCGGGGCATTGGCAGTTTCGCAAATCCGACTGGCAAGAACACGCAAACACGAAGCCGAAACCAACGCCAACCTGTTCCACTTCATGCAACAGAACAAGGCTTTGGTGGAAAGCAACATGAGGCATGAGCAAAAGGTGGAGGACGCGGCCCAACAACTTTCAGACATGCTTCATAAAAGGCTCATGGCAATGCTGAAGCTCGACTATTGCCTTAAGACCCCGATAGACAAGATTGCCGCCAAGGACTTGGAAAAAGAAGTGTTCGGCGACGGCGACCATTGGGAAGCCGTGAAGGAGGTTCTCGATTCGCTCTATCCCGGCCTGTGGGAAACCATAGGACTGAAATATCCTGACATGGATGAGATGGAGCGTCGCGTATGCATGCTGTCGCGCCTCAAATTGTCGCGTCTGAGCGAAGCCGCCCTGCTCGGGGTTAGCGTCAGCGTGCTCGACAAGCTTCGCACCAAGGTCCGCAAGACGGTGGAACAAGAAGAAACACGATAGCGGTTTTCAAGAAAATCGCGGTGTTTTTCACCTCAAAGTTCGGTGTCCAGACTTGAAAAGTTCGGACGATAGAAGTTGTAACAGTTTGTAATAAAACAACTTAACACGATATGACCGCCGAAAAAGTTCGGACGGCATTTCGGACGACCTCCCTATGGCCTATTTTTGCATCGTGATTTTATTCACGACATGCATGTTATCTAATCAATTTGTCAAACTTAATATTATCTCATCTATGAACAAAAAAGCACTAATCATTATCGCACTTTGCGCTTTAGGCCTATGCATTGGAGAAACACATGCCATAAACACGACCTCCTTAGCACCTATTAATACATGGGAGATTGCAGATCCTCCTCAAGGCTATGAAAAGATACATCTACACGGCACTTTGATGCTAGGCATCGGCCCCAACGCCGTCGTGGCAGGTGCCAGTGACAACGCTGTCTACATCGGCTTCAACCAGGATTTCGGCAATGTAAGCATCTCTATCTATAATAGTATTGGCGGTCTTATATACAATACCGTGGTGAACACTGCAGTGCAGTCCGTGGTCATCATTCCTATTACCACGGCAGCCAGCGGTACATATACCGTGGAAATCAATAATGCTACTGATTATGCCGAAGGAGATTTTGACCATAACTAAATAAACAGCAATCGCCCTATACTTTCTATGTCTTGGGGAACGGAAATGTTTACGCTCTTGGCAGCTACCTAACAATTACGGGATCAGGGCCCTCTGGAAAAGGCACTCATTCCATCGAAAACGCTTCGGAAATGGTATCTCGGATGAAAGGTTACTATTTGGACACAAACGAGTTTGAGGGAGTTACCCCCGAGGAACTCGAAAATAGCAGCTTTGTGTCACCCGAAGCGTTGGAAGGCCTGCTTCGTGACTTGGAGAAAGGCCGCACTGCGGGTATGGTGGCCGAGGAACTCGAAGAGGTGTTGCCAGAGGCCGTGCGTCACAATCCCGAAGGATTGGCGGGCATCAACTACGACGCGATTGTCGCTGTGCTAATAGAAGCCTTCAAGGAGCAACAGGCAAGGATTGACCAGTTAGAATCCATCCTGAGGGAAAACGGCCTTTATCGATAAAACCCTTGCAGCCATGAAAAAGTTTGTATACCTTTGCGGCATGATGTTGCTGAGTTTGAATATGGTAGCGCAGATTGACTTGAGTCAAGGATGGAGTCTTGTACTCGATGAACAGTTTGCTGGTACGGGAAGAACTTGGGATTCTACTTATTTTGAAAAACGCCCCGAAAACATACCTGCAGATTCCAATTGGAAATGTTTATGGCGTGTTGATGCACCAGAATCCATTGATGGTGTTACTAAAAAGAAATATCATCATGCATTCCAACGTTCTAACACCTTATTCAACAATGGGGTTTTAAATGACAATAAAATGCGATTGGTGGCAGAATACATCTCTGGCGACACTCTTGTCTGTGACAATATTAGGCCTGTAGGTTATGAAATCCCGAAAGGCACAGGACATCATTGCGACACTGCTAAAAATAACATCCGCTATTATTCAGGCAACATACAATCCAGATACCAATCTTATGAATATGGATATTACGAGATAGAATGTGCTCTGCCTATACATAAAGGCATCCATACAAGTTTTTGGCTTTATGGGGAACGCGAAGATGTGGCTGCGGGCTACAAATACTATGAAGAAATAGACATTATGGAATATTCTCATAATGATTGGGAGGGTGATTCTCTTCGAGGTTATAGTTCCGGAATATGGTATAAAAAACAAGACATAAGTGAATCTTCGTTTCCAGACCATTATGGTTATAGAAACTTTCACATGGACGTAACAGAGCCTGATATCAATCATTTGCACACCTACGGTTGCGAGTGGATGCCCAACTATATCATCTTTTATCGTGATGGCAAGGTTACTCATGAATTCCATGACGTGCAACATATTCCGCAATACCCCAAATATATAAAAACAGGGTATACTATTGATCATAGGGCGTTAGACGAATCTCCTTTTTGGTTGGGCCCCGATACGTTATCCATTAACTATATCAAAGTTTATAAACTCAATACCGACTGTGATACGGACGAGCACGTACAAACCTTACAACAGTTGAACCAAATCAACAGCATGAAGCGTTCCATCACTTTCAATAGTTCAAGTGGAATAACAATACCATCAGCCACAAACAAAACCCTTCGAGCCTCAGATTATATCCTCATCAATGGACCGTTAGAAATCGCCATAGGTGCACAACTCACCTTAATGGTACACGAATGTCCGGATTATACCAGTAATTATACGGAAATGTCGAATCCTTAAAACAATAAATAAGATGAAAAGAGCGAAACTACTGACCTTTTTATTAACGTTTTTGACTATCACAAGCGTAAACGCCCAACAAGGCGAGATTATCTATAGAGAGTTTGATCCGCCATTGGAAATTGTACAAAATATTTATGGTCCCGCCCAGAGTCTGGAATTGGACTTTGACGGTGACGGAGAGACAGACCACAGGTTTTATGGTGAAAGCGATCGCTGGCATGAATTTGATGTTATGGAGGTTTCTCTTAACGGATGGGAAACTAGATTGGTATATTTGGATGAAAACGATCCCAATACTTTTGATGCAAACGACACTCTCATCCCCAACGCACCAAACGGATGGAGACGCGGCCCCAACTTTGCATATTACCATTTTCCTAACCTTAATGCCAATGGAATCTACCATGAAACTTGGGGAATGCATATAGAAATTGATGACAAAGACTATTATGGTTGGTATCACGGTTATGGTATGGAAGGAAGAGAATATTCAGGTGGACCTTATCTGTATAAAATATATATTGACAAAATAGCCTTCTGCACCATTCCAGACTTCCCCCTGTGCTATGGACAGACCAGCCTTACTGTTGGCGTTAATGAAAACGAATTATCCTCTTTTGCCACCCTCCATCCCAACCCCACCACCAGCCAAGTCACCATCACTGGTCAAAATTTGAAGACCGCCGAAGTCTTCAACACCCTCGGGCAACATGTGGCCACAGCCATGGGTGATGGAGAAAGGCTCACAGTGGACCTCTGCGGGCAGCCGGCAGGCATCTATTTTGTCAAAATCACCGACAAGGGAGGCCGGAAGTGTGTGCGCAAGGTGGTGAAGGAATAGTTATGCCTTTACCAAAGCTGCAGCACCAAGGATAGCAGCATCGTTGTCGGGCAACTCCGAGACGCGGACCTCGACACTGCCGTCGTAGACGAAACACAGATGTTTCTTGAACGACGCGCGCACCGGGTCCATCAGCACCTCGCCCGCCTTCACGGGACCGCCCATGAGGAAGATGGCCTCGGGGCCGCTGAACGCCACCGCATTGGCCAAGGCGATGCCCAACCAGTACCCTGTCATTTCAAAGACCTTCAACGCCAACGGGTCGCCTTGTTGGGCCGCATCGCCTACCATCTTGCTGGTCAGATCGTCAGGATTGACGTCGGCTAAAGGGCCGTCATAGCTCGGTGTGGCTTCCAGCATCTCGAGTGCCGTGCGCCGGATGCCCGTGGCCGAGGTGTAAGTCTCGAGACAGCCTTTGCGTCCGCAGCCGCAGGGTCGTCCCTCGGGAATGAGGATGGCATGGCCCAATTCGCCTGCGCCTCCCGTCTTGCCATGCACCAGCTTGCCGTCGACCACGATGCCGCTCCCCACACCCGTGCCAAGGGTGAAGGTGATGAAGTTCTTCATGCCCTTGGCGCCGCCGTAGATGAGCTCGCCGTAGGCCGCGGCGTTGGCATCGTTGGAGACCACGACAGGCACGTCGATGTGCTTGTGAAACAGCGCCGCAAGGTCAACCACGCCTTTGAAATTCAAGTTGGTGGCATTCTCGATACAGCCCGTGTAATAGTTGCCCGCCGGCGCCGCGATGCCGATGCCGTCGATGGCTGCCACGTCGTGTTCGGTCATCAAAGTACGGATCTGTTCGCAGATGTCCGACACATAAAGCGATGCGTCGTGATACTTGTTGGTCGGGAGGTTTTTCTTGGCCATGCAGCGGCCGTCGTCGCGCACCAGCCCAATGTCGGTGTTGGTGCCGCCAATGTCGATACCTATAGAATACGTGTTCATGATGAGGTCTGTTTTTGAAAGGGCTAAAATACGGAAAAATGTTGTATCGGGAAGAAAAAGCGTGTTTTTCACCCTACAATTGAGACGTAAAGCCTATTTTTGCAGCCGAAATCAAGAAACGATGTACACCAAACGAACCTTTTTAGCCATCCAAATCCCGAGCACAACGGATTATACCGCGATGGTGAACCGTCTGAAAAATAACCTGACCCACGAGAGATTCATCAACTACTGCCGGCCCGAGAACATCCATCTGACGCTGAAGTTCCTCGGCAGCACACCCGTCGATGACATCCACAACATCATTGAGGCTTGCCAAAAGGTGGCCCGACGTCACCAGCCCTTCACCATGGACTTCGACAAAACAGGCTTCTTTGGAAAGAACCGTGTGCCTACCGTGCTTTGGCTCGGTATGAACAACCAGCCTCAGGCCCTCTTCGACCTTGAAGCCGACCTCTTGGACGCCTTCGACGACCTGGGCTACCTGCGCGACCGCCAGAACTTTGTACCTCACCTCACCGTGTGTCGCATCAAGTCGCTGGTCGACAAGCAGTTCTTCATGCAGGTCTACGACGGCATCGAAGCCAAGACCTACCTCCATGCCGACGTGAAGGAGCTGGTGTATTACCAGAGCATCCTTCAGCCCACGGGACCGATTTACAAGGTGATTAAGAAAATACCGTTAGGTTGATTTGGCACTAAAATTGCGGCGAAAGCCCGCGTACAAAGAAAAAAAGCGTACTTTTGCAATTTATTTGCCCCATTGGAGTTATTAGAGAAAAAACAAATAAAAATTCTATAAAAATGAAAAGCAAACTCACAACCATCCTGATGGTCCTTCTCGCCGCTTTTATCACGATAGGAGGCACCACCAGCTGCAAGAGCAAGAAGAGACTGGCCCGCGAAGCAGCCGAGGCCGAGTACAAATCAAGAGTGGAACAGGCCGTGAAAGACCTCAACGCCATCCTCGACGACGAGACCCTTTGGAGCCTCGAAGAGAAAGAGGCCCGTGTGCAGACCATCAAAGACTGGAACTTGCAAAACGCCGAAGTCGACGACCTGCTGTTCCAAGTGGAGAAAAAACTGGCCCGCGAACGCGCCCAGAAGGAAGAAGAGGAGCGTCGTGAGCGCGAGGAACGTGAGAAAGCCAATGCCGCTGATGCCGTGTTGGGACGTAACTTCAACAGCATCGCCAACGCCGCTAGCGCAAGTCAGGCCAACCGCGTCATCAACGAGACCTTGGGCATGTTTGAATCGCCCAACACGCCCGTGCTTATCATCATTAAGCAGAACCAAGGCTTCAACGACTACGACCGCCCCACCACCATCGAGAAGTATCTCAACTATGTGAAGGACCAGAAAAAAGCCACCGAGAAGGTGCACCAAATCAAATACAACGATTCCGGAAAGATTAACGAACTTGAACTGATAAAGAAATGAAAAAGATCATCGCCACTTTAGTGATTGCCTTGTGCGTCGTGGGAAGCGCCATGGCACAGGAAGAAATCGATTATGCACGCAAGCAGGCCATCGACAGCCTCGCCCTGGAGAAGGTGAGGGACCTGAGCAAATACATCAAGATCGTCGGCTCGAAGGAGACGCCTTTCAGCGAGGCCAACCGCGTCATCGACCGCGCCGAAGAGCTCTTCATGAGCGATGCCGAGATTGGCGTTTCATCGCTCGGCTCCAATAAGATCACCTACTATCGTGTCCGCAAGTACTTCGAGCATCTCATGCGCCTCAACTACGACCGTGTCGAGATTGAATGGTACAACATTGAATATGTCAGCGACTTGCAGCGTCAGCCCGACGGTACCTATGTGGGTGTCATCACCATCTTCCAGACCTTCCGTGGCTATGACAAGGAGGGCAACCTGGCCTACAAGGACACCACTAAGAAAGATATCACCGTCTACGTGAAACGCAAAGAGACACAAATCGGCGGCCGTACCATCGGCTTCTGGGACGTGTTGCTCGGCGACATGCGCGTGAAGGAAACGACGAATCGATAAAACTTTGACCCTGACCAATGACCCTGATCCTGACCTCCGTTGATAGCGGATAGTCAGGGTCAGGGTTCATGGTCAGGGTAAACGATGATGAAAGCTTATATTCGACATATCACGCTTCTGGCCACACTTCTCCTTTGGATAGGCAACAGCATTGCCCAGACGATTGGCGATTTTAAGATGGATGAGACCGAGCTCTACGCCATGACTAAGCAGATGGGGCAGTTCATGCGCCGGTTCAATTACGAGGAAGACCAGTTTGGCAACCAGCTCAACCCCAAAGACCCTAAATACCGCAGCAACGAGATGCGCCGCAAGTCGCTGCCCATCCTCTTCGACCAAGAGAGATACGGCACGCAGACTGAGCTGCAGCGCTATTTCATCGAAGACGTCACCAAGGGCGACTCCACCTATATGACTTTCCTCGGTGGCAGGTGGTACTCCGAGGTGTCGTGCACTTTCCGCTACAACGGACGCGATGTCAACGTGATCCTCTTCCTTGCCATCGAGAAAGAGGGCTTGGGGTCAAAATGGGTGCTTACCAATGTGTATTTCTCGGAGTTCAACAAGCTCTTCCCCAATGGCGAGATGGCCGAACGCGAGAAGCACTTCCTGCATCCCATGAGCCACGAGCTTGACTTCATGAACATCTACAAGGCCTTCCAGGACCCTGACGTCATCGAATACTATGCCTCCAAGGAGTTTCAACCCGACTACCTGACCTTGTTCTTTTACGAAATCAAGAAAGGCAAATTGATCTTCCAGCATGTCGACGGTGTCAAGTTCCACGTCCTTCAAATCAAGGACTGGTATTTCGAGGTGTCGTGGTTCAACCGCTCGGGTCTCAACTCGGGCTGGCTCATGTCGAACGTCATCTATATGCCTGAAAAGGAAAAAATCAACCTCATCAAATTCTATCAACCATGAGAAAGGTAGCTTTACTCACGATCATGCTGCTGAGTTTCGCCTTGGGTGCACAGGCCCAAAAACTCTCGAAAGACGAAATCGCCAAATATGAAAATGAGATCAAGGCGATGGTCACCTATCTCGAGGAGACCATGAACTTCTTGGGCGACAGCACCTCGTCGGCCTTAGAGAAAGAAATCGTATTCACCGAGAGCTGGAGTAAGGTCTTCACCGACGACAAGGTACAGATCGAAGACGACCTCGACGTGAATCGCAAGACACCTATCAACAAGGACGTGCAAGCCTATCTCAAGGACATTGACTTCTTCTTTAAGTGGGCTACCTTCAAATTTGACGTGCAGAGCATCGCCAACAGCACCCGCTCCGACGGCACCATCTTCTTCAAGGCCACCCTCACGCGTCATCTGACGGCCATGACCATCAACGACGAACCTGTCGACAATGTGAAGAACCGTTTCGTCGAAATCAACCTCGACCGACAGAACAACAGCCTCAAGATTGCGAGCATCTATACCACCAAAATCAACGAAAAAGAGGCGCTGCGCAACTGGTGGAACGAATTGTCGCAGAATTGGAAAAACCGTCTCGGTAGCGACGTGATGCTTTACGACAGCATCCCGTTGGCCTATGTGGGCATGATCACCTCCAACGATTTCATGGGTTCGTACCCCATTGTCGACCCCGTTACTGGCGAGACTACCCTTAAAGACAAGATCTTCAAGAACGACATGCCCGAACTCGATGCCAAGCTGAAACTCGTCAGCCAAAAACAACGCCTCGACCTCTCGGGCATCCGCGAAATCATTTCATTGGAGCCGCTCAATGAGCTGTCGGACCTCACCTGGTTAGATGTGTCGGAGACCTCGGTGGAAGACCTCTCACCTGTGCGTAACCTAAATAAACTGAAAGTGTTGCGCGCTAACTCCACCTTGGCTCAGGACCTTTCGGCGTTGAAATACAACATCACCCTTGAGGAGTTGGAGATGGCCAACACCACCGTCGACGACCTTTCGGTGCTTGCCTCGCTGCGCAACCTCACCAAACTCAACTTGGCCAATACCCAAATCACCAGGCTCACGCATCTGAAGAGCTGCCCCGAACTCACCTCACTCAACCTGAGCGGCACACGTATCTCCAATATCGGTGTGCTGCAAGATATGGAGCAGCTGCGTTCGCTCGACATCAGCAATACTTCGGTGCGCGACCTAGGCCCCATCAGCCAGCTTAAAGACCTGCAAAGTCTCAATATCTCTGGTTCGGCCATTAGCAATTTACAGGCCTTGCACGAGATGGAGAATCTAAGAGAGCTTTATTGCAGCAATACCTCCATCAGCGACCTCACCCCATTGAAAGGCAACCGCCGACTGAGTAAGATCTACTGCGACCACTCGAGCATCCATGATGCCGAGGCCAGCGCCTTCACCAAAGACAACCCCTTCGCTCTCGTCATCTACGACACCGAGGCCTTGAAAAACTGGTGGAACGGCCTCCCGATGTACTGGAAAGCCGTGTTCTCGAAGCAGATACTCGTCGACAAGGAGCCGACTACCGAGCAGCTGCACCAAATCATCAACATGCAGGAACTCGACCTTTCTGGCAACACCTACATTCAAAACCTGATGCCCGTCAGCCGTTTGACCAACCTGCGTGACCTCAACATCGCCAATACCAGCATCAGCTTCCTACAACCTATTCAAAGCCTTGCCAACTTGGAGTCACTCAACATCGAGCACACCTATATCAACGACCTCAAGCCCTTGCAGGACATGCCCAGCTTGAAGTTCCTCAACATCATGAATACTCCTGTTAACGACCTTTCGGCCTTGGCCAACGACAACAAGATTGAAGTGATCTTGGCCGACAGCACCATCATCGGCAAGAGCCAAGTCGTGGCGCTGAAGGAGCGACAGAGGCAGGTGACGGTGGTGTATCAATCAGAGTCGCTGAAAAACTGGTGGAACGGCCTCGATGCGATTTGGCAGGCCATCTTCCGCAACGCTATCGGCACGCAGCAAGAAACACCTGAAGCACTGCAACTGCAGCAGATCAGGGACCTGAGGGAGATCGAGATTACCCCCGAGTTCCCCATTATCACTTTGGAACCGCTTACCAGTCTGATGTGGCTCGAACGCCTCACCATCAACAACCAGGGTGTGAGCGACTTGAAGCCCTTGGCCGACAAGGAGTTCCTAGTGGAACTTAACGCGCAGAATAACCCCGTCAGCAGCCTGAAACCCATCGAGGGAAGCACATTACTCGAATTGCTCAACATCGAGAATACACAAGTCAGCGACTTGGGTCCGCTCTCGAAGATGGACAACCTCGTCACCCTCAACGCAAGCGGCACGCCAGTGAAGTCGCTGAAACCGCTGTCGGGACTGCCGAAGCTGGAGAACCTCTTTGTCAACAACACTAACGTGCGTAGCATCTCACCCGTCGAGAACATGCCGTCACTCAAGCAGCTGAAGGTTTACAACACCCGGGTGAAGAAACGTGCTGTCGAGTCGTTGCAGCAAAAACGTCTCGGTTTGAACATCATCTATTATTGATCCAATCCAGTGTTGGGTATGACGCCTTTGGGCAAGGTTGCCGAGCTTGTCGGAGCAACCGTCCAAAGGCGTTTTTTTATTCTGTGTTTTCCTTTGACTTGAAAGATAATATTTTGTACTTTTGCAAAATCTATGAAAATTTTGAATATTAAATTTTAAATTTAAATCTATCAATATGGAAATCAGAAAATTAGAACAAATGTTCGAGGTTTTGCGCAGCAAACCCAAGAAACGTCTTGTGGCCGCCTATGCCAACGACGACCATACCATCTGCGCGGTGAACGCCGCCGTTAAGGAAGGTCTCATCGAAGCTACGCTGCTGGGTGACCAGAACGTCATCGCCGAGGTGTGCAAGGCCGAGAATATCGACATCAACAACTTCAAGGTCATCCATGAGCCTGTCGACGTGAAGGCTGCCGCTATGGCTTGCGACCTCATCAACGCTGGCGAAGCCGACATCCTGATGAAGGGCCTGCTGCCCACCGACAAGTACATGCGCGCCATCCTCAACAAGGAACGTGGCCTTTGCCCGCCCAACGTGACGCTGGCCCATGTCGCCGTCATCGAGAACCCCAACTACCATAAGCTCATGGTGGCTTCTGACTGCGCCATCATCCCGCTGCCCGACATCAAACAGAAGCAGCAGTTGCTCAAGTATGTGACCTCTGTGGCTACCAAACTGGGTGTCAGCTGCCCGAAGGTCGCCATGGTGACCGCCACCGAGCAGATGAGCGCTGGCATCCCCGCTTGCGTCGATGCTGCCATCATCGCCAAGATGGCTGAGCGTGGCCAGATCAAGGGCTGCATGGTGGAAGGCCCCATCAGCCTCGACCTCGCCTTGGATGCCGAAACCGCTGCCATCAAGGGCATGAAGAACCCCGTGGCTGGCGACGCCGACTGCCTCGTGTTCCCCAACCTCGAAGCCTCCAACGTGTTCTACAAGTGCTGCACCAAGTTCGACAAGAGCGAGGTGGGTGCCATGCTGATGGGTGCCAAGGTGCCTTGCGTGCTGTCTTCGCGTGGCGACACGTCCAAGACGAAACTGTATTCCATCGCCTTAGCGGCCTTGATGGCATAATATATGGTTTGTAGAGACGCGATAATTGCATCTCTACTAGATAACAACAAAAACATAACATTATGGCATACAAAATATTGACGATTAACCCTGGTTCCACCTCGACGAAAATCGCGGTGTTTGAAGACGAAGAGCAAGTCTTCAAGAAGAACATTAAACACTCCGCAGAAGAAGTGACCAAATACGACCACATCTCTGACCAGAAGCCTTTCCGTACCGAAGTCATCCTCAATGAACTGAAAGAAGCTGGCATCGATGTCAAGACGATGGACTGCGTTGTAGGTCGTGGCGGCTTGCTGCGTCCGCTTGTGTCGGGTGTCTATGAAGTGAACGAAGCCATGATTGACGACCTGACCATAGGTTACAACGGCGAGCATGCTTCCAACCTTGGTGGTCTGATTGCCAACGACATCGCCAAAGAAATCGGTGTGAAGGCTTACATTGCCGATCCCGTCGTGGTTGATGAAATGGACGAAGTGGCACGCTATTCTGGTCACCCGTTGTTCCCGCGCATTTCCATTTTCCACGCGCTGAACCAGAAGATTATCGCTCGCCAGTTAGCCAAAGACCTCGGACGCAAATACGAAGATATGAACATCATCGCCATCCACTTGGGCGGCGGCATCAGCGTGAGCGCACACAAGAAAGGCCGTGTGGTCGATACCAACAACGCCCTCAACGGCGACGGTCCCTTCACCCCAGAACGCTCGGGCAGCTTGCCGGCGGGATTCCTCGTCGATGCATGCTTCAGCGGCAAATACACCAAGAAAGAAATAGGCCAGATGCTGAAGGGCAAGGGCGGCTTCGTTGCTTACCTCGGCACCAACGATGCCCTTGAGGTGGAAAATGCCGTGAAGGCCGGCAACAAGGAATGGGAGAAAGTCTATAAAGCCATGGCTTACCAAGTGGCCAAGGAAGTGGGCGGACTCGCAGCCTCGGCCATGAGCATGGACGTGGATGCCATCTTCCTCACGGGCGGTATGGCTTACGACAAGGGCTTCTGTGCCTTAGTAAAGAGTCATGTCGAGAAGATCGCTCCCGTGTATGTCTATCCTGGCGAAGACGAGA
>CAMYYV010000010.1 GCA_947303625.1 uncultured Bacteroidales bacterium
TGCAGCTGACGTAGACGATTTTCTTCGCCCTGATTTTCAGCAGTTGCTCGACCACCTTCTCGGCCATGCCCGCACGGGGTGGGTCGGTGACGATGAGGTCGGGCCTGCCGTTGCTCTCGATGAAGTCGTCGGTGAACACCTTGGCCATGTCGCCGGCATAGAACACGCAGTTGGTGATGCCGTTGATGTCGGCGTTGACCTTGGCATCGTCGATGGCAGCCTCCACGTATTCGATGCCGACCACCTTGCTGACGAACCTTGAGAAATACTGGGCGATGGTGCCCGTGCCCGTATAGAGGTCGTACATCAGCTCGTTGCCCTGCACCTCTGCAAGGTCGAAGGCTGTCTTGTAGAGCCGCTCGGCTTGGTAGACATTGGTCTGGAAGAACGACACCGGCCCGATGCGGAACTTGAGGTCGTCGTAGCCGGGACGCGGCGACGCCATGGTCTCGATGAGGTAAGGCTCGCCCTTGAGGCACTCGAAGGGCAGGTCGTTGATGATGTCGTTGAGCTTCGGGTTGATGACGAGCAACAGCGACACAATCTGCGGGAAGGTCATCTCTAAGGCGGGGATGAGCTCGTGGCGCACCACGTCGTTCTCCTCGCTGATGACGAGGATGACCATGAACTCGCCGCGCGAGTTGCAGCGGATGACGAGGTTGCGTAGCAGACCTTCGTGGGTGCGGAAGTTGTAGTAGGGGAGGTGACGCTCTAAGGTGAAGCGACGGACGAAGAGCCGGATGTCGTTCGACGGGTCGGCTTGCAGGTGACATTGTTCGATGTCGACAACGCGGTCGAAGAGCTGGGGCAGGTGGAAGCCGAGGCCCTTGCACCCTTCTTCGTCGTAAGTGCCGGGTGCGCCGTCGAGGAGCCACTTGCGGTTCGAGAAGGTGTATTCCAGCTTGTTGCGGTAAAAGAACTGCTTCTCGCAGCCGAGGATGGGCCGTATCTCAGGGTATTCGATCTTGCCGATGCGGTCGAAGTTGTCCTTCACCTGCTTCTGCTTGTAGTAGGTCTGCCATTGGTAGTCCATCTGTTGCCACTTGCAGCCGCCGCAGAGGCCGAAATGCTGGCACACGGGCTCCACGCGCTTGTCCGACATCTTCTTGAAGTTCAAAATCTTGCCTTCGAAGAAGTTCTTCTTGCGCTTGTACACCTCGATGTCGACCACGTCGCCAGGCACGCCAAAGGGGATGAAGACCACGCGCCCTTCGGGCTTGGCCACCGACATGCCCTCCGCGCCCGCGTCGATGATTTCGACGTCTTCTAAGTATTCAGGTTCTCGTTTTATCTTGCTTCTCGTCATATTCTTTTTTCTTTAACCCAGACCACTGACCCAGACCATGACTTTCCTGCCGGTAATGGCAGGTCAGGGTCAGGGTCATTGGTCATGGTCACAAAACAACTCCCAAGTCTTCTTTGCCTGTTCCTCGAACATCTGCATGCCGCCGTAGACCTTTGCACCCCAGGTCCTGCCTAATTCCATGAAAGCGGTCATTTTTGGGTTGTATATCAGGTCGATGAGGACATGCTTCTTGTTCAGGCCTTGATAGTGGAGGTCGGGGAATTCGTCGGTTTGCGGGAACATGCCCAAGGGGGTGGTATTGATGATCAGGTGATTCTGGTTCAGGATGTCGTCGGTCAGCGTGTCGTAGGTATAGTCACCTTTGGCAGCATCGCGGCTGACGAGGGCATAGGCGATGCCCTTTTGATGCAGCACATACTGCACTGCTTTGGAGGCGCCGCCGGTGCCGAGGATGAGGGCATGCCCGATGGTCTTGCCATTGATGGCGCGGTCGAGCAGCTGCTCAAAGCCGTAGACATCGGTGTTGTAGCCTTTCAACTTGCCGTCGGTGATTTTCACCACGTTGACGGCACCCACGGCCTTGGCCACAGGGTCGATGTCGTCGAGCAACGGAATGATGGCTTCTTTATATGGTATGGTGACGTTGAAGCCGCAGAGGTCGGGGTATTTGTCCCTAACCTCTTGCAGCTCGACCAACGACTTGAGGTCGAAGTGCTGGTAGAGGCAGTCGAGGCCTTCGTATTCAAACTTCTCGTTGAAGTAGTGCCTTGATAGCGAGTGTTTCAGCGGGTGTCCTATGAGTCCGTAACGTTTCATTGTTCAATAATCATCCAATTCCAAACCAGGCGCCGAATCCCAAGATGCATAAGACGCCGATGATGACGCTGGCCAGCACGATGCCGCCGATGACGGCGAGGACGCTCTTCTTGAAGTCCATGTCGAGGAAGCTGGCGGCCAGGGTGCCTGTCCAGGCGCCGGTGCCGGGCAGCGGGATGCCGACGAAAAGCATCAAAGCCACATACTGTCCGTGTTTGGCTTTGGCTTGCAGCTTCTGCCCGCCTTTCTCGCCTTTCTTAAGGCACCATCTGCAGAAACGGCCGATCACTTTCTTGTCCTTGCCCCACTCAAGGAAGCGGCGGGCGAAGAAGAAAATGAAGGGCACAGGCACCATGTTGCCAATGGCGATGACGATGTAGCTCCATATCACGCTGCTGAAGGGGTGTGCTTGGTCGTAGAAGAAGCCGTAGGCCACGGGGAGGGCGCCACGCAGCTCGACAATGGGCACCATGGCGATGCCGAAGATGATAAGGTACTGGACGAATTTGCTCATGTCGGTTGTTTATTCGGTAGGGTTGGCGTCTTGACTTTTCTTATGGCGTTCGATGAGTTCGAGGATGTCGGTGTTGTTGGCCAGGAGCTCGCGGTCGTATTCGATGAAGTCGGGCCACAGCTCGAAGTCGGCATCCAAGGCCTGGTCCAAGGCTTCCAGACCCTCTTCGCGGTTGCCTTTGACGAAGTAGGCGTAGGCGAGGAGGTAGAGCAACGTCGGGTCGTTGTCGGTCTGCAGCAGCCCGAACTTGATGGTGTTGATGGCCTCGTCGATCTTGTCCTGTTGTCCGTAGAGGTCGGCGATGTAGTAGTAGGCATCGGCGTCGCCCGGCGTCATCTTCTGTATCTGGCGCAGGTATTCCATCGCCTTGTCATACTCCTTGAGTTTCATGTAGTCGGTGGCGATGGAGAAGAGATGGTCGGTCTCCCAAGGCTCATATTCCAAGGCTTTCTCGAAACACTTGATGGCCTTGAGGCTTTGGCCTCGGTCGCTGTAGACATAGCCGAGCCCTGCATAGCCTGAGCCTATCATCGGGTTGATATCCAGTGCTTTCTGGAAGTGTTCTTCGGCGCTCTGCAGGTCGTTGAGGCGGTAGTAGCAGTCGCCGATGGTGGTGTGTATCATCGAGGTCTCCACGCCGTTGCGGAGGGCTTCCTCGAGGGTGTCAATGGATTCCTTGTAGCGGCCCAGGTCATAATAGATGTCGGCCAGGTGCATGTTGGTCCAGAGGTCCTCAGGGTCGATGCTGAGGGCGTATTCGTAGGGGTCGATGCTCTCTTCGTATTGTCCCATCATGCGGTAGATGTCGCCGATGTTGGTCCAGGCCTTGCTGTTGTAAGGGTCTTTGTTGATCATGTCCTGGAAGTATGCGAGGGCGTCTTCCTTGCGGCCGGCGCTGAGATAGCAGCAGCGTATCTCGTGGTAGATGGTGTCGCGGTCGTCGGCGAGGGCCAAGGCCTTGTCGTAGAACTCGAGCGCGAGGTCATATTGCCGTGTGTGCTGGTATTCGTAGGCGATGGCGTTGTAGAGCTCAAACTTCTCGTCCTCGTCGAAGTAGGGCAGGGCGTTGAAGTAATTCTCTAAGGCCTCTTCCGACTTGCCCAAGACGGCCAAGCACGAGCCGAGGGTGAGGAAATAGTCGGGGTCGTCTTCATCGTCGACGCGTTCCACCTGTTGCATGATGTCGAAGGCGCGCTGAGCATCGTTTTCCAAGAGGTATTGACGGGCGTATTTGATCTTCAGCATGTTGCTCTCAGGATGCTGCGCCATGGCCATCTCCACGGCTTGCCTTGAGCGTTTCAGCTCGTTGTTTTTGGTGTAGTGGTCGATGATGTACTCAAACTCCTCGCTGTCGAAGTAAACCGAGTCGTTGTCCTTCAGCATCGCTTCGTACCTCTCTATGGATTTCTCCATCTCCGCTTCGTGCTCAAAATAGCTTTCTTCGTCGTCAAACATGGTGATGTCCTCTCAGAAATTTGGTGCAAAAATAATAAAAACTCGGAAATTGGGCGGTCTTTTGTATCTTTGTGCCTTCAAAACATAGCTAACGATGCGGAAAACACTATTACTCTTTTTTTTGATGAGCCTGACTGTCACGATGATGGCTCAAAAGGTGTGGACGGTTCGCACTGTGCCCAACACGCGCTTGGAGAGCAACGACATCCACGTGAGCGACCCTGACGGCTTCTTATCGGACAGCGCCGAGATCAACATCAACACGGCTTTGTGTGCCATCCGCGACAAGGCCGATGTCTTTGTAGTCACCTTGGCCACCATCGGCGAGGCTGAGCCGAAGCATTTTGCTACGGAGCTGTTCAACTACTGGGGTATCGGTGATGCCGAGACCAACAATGGTGTGCTACTGCTTTTTGTCGAAGACCAGCATGCCATTGAGATTGAGCCGGGTTATGGTGCTGAGGAGATTCTCACTGACGCACAGTGCAAGCGCATCAATTCCACTATGATTGAGCATTATTTCAAGGCCGGCGACTACGAGGGCGGCCTCTGTGCTGGCGTGGGTGAGATTGTGGGTGTCTATGGTGGCGAGATCCCTCTCGGACTCAAAACCACCTTGCCGGGCAATGGCGATGGCGAAGGTGAGGGTGAGGATATGAGTCTCAGAGAAATCCTTTGGGGACTGCTAGGTCTGGTCATCATCGTCTTTTTCCCCTTCATCGGTATCATCTTCTATGCCCTCAAAGCCAAGACAAAATCACCGCTTAAGACTAAGGAGAACCTTCAATCTGTAGAAGAAGACGGTGTCCATTATGTCGATGGCCTGAAGACCTCGTGGACAGGCTCGCCATGGGATGGCAAGGGCTGTGCTGGAGGCTTGATGATAGGATTCTCCTTCTTCATCATCATGGCCATCGTGTTCTTTGTGATGATTGCCGTTTATCCTGACATGAGCAACAAACACCAGGCTCTTTGGACGCTTTTAATTACCTTGCTGCTCTATCTCACTTGGATGTGTTTCAGACACAATCGTCGCTTGCTGAAGACGGCCAAGAAGCTGGCTCGGACCTCCATCAACCCGAAGTCGGTCTATCAGGCTGCCTATGACCATCAGGCCAACAAGATAGCGATGTGGATGGCGCCGTGGCTGGGGTGGATCTTCCATCTCATCCTTAAGCGTAAGCTCAACAACACGGAGGAGGGCTGCCTGTGCCCGACCTGTGGGGAGTCAATCAACCTGACCAAGATTTTCATGTTGCCGGAGAACCATGCCGCTGAGCAGCGCCTCGGCGTCTTGAAATTCACTCCTTACCGCTGTGTCAACGGGCACACCTATGTGGTGAAGGAGCAAGGACCAGAGTACATCCACTATGTGACCTGCGAGAAATGTGGTGCCATGACGGCCAAGAAGACGAATGAGGTCACCGTTCGTGCGGCCAGCTACAGCCATCAGGGCGAGAAGGAGCTGACCTATGAGTGCAAGCACTGCGACAGCATCTACACCTCGATTCTCGTGATCCCCATGTTGGTGCATGCCAGCAGCAGTTCGTCCAGCTCGTCCAGATCGTCGAGTAGTCGCAGCCACTATAGCAGCTCGTCGCACCGTTCGGGCGGTTCCTTCGGCGGCGGTCGCAGCGGCGGAGGTGGACACTCGGGAAGGTGGTAGGATAGTATTTCATACATTAATCCGCCCATTTCGTACATTTCGCAGTTTTTAGTATCTTTGCATCCCTGCAGAGTGATTACCTTTGTCTCGCCATGCTCAAGAAGTATCTGATCATATCCACTGCCACCGACTTGGTGCGTATCGCCCCCGACAAGATCGTCTTCATCTCGTCGGACGGCAATTACTGCAACCTCGTGCAGACCGACAACGAGACGCGCCTGCTCACCTTCCAGTTGGGGCAAATCGAGACTATGATCCACGACCAGCTTGGTACCGACGGCCTCCTGTTCATCCGCATCGGCAGGGGCCTCATCATCAACCGCAACTACATCTATTACATCAACATCCAAAGCCAGAAGCTCATCCTTTCCGACGTGGTGCGTTTCACCCATACCGTGTCGGCTTCGAAGGATGCGCTCAAGCAGCTTAAGGAACTGATAGAGAAGGAGGCAAAGGTATGAAAGAGAAAGACATACGCGACGACGAGATTCGCGTCATCGGTGAAGAAGAAAAACCCAAATTCAAGGGCTGGAAATGGCTCCTGTTGCTCCTAGTCGGCATCGTCGTGGGCTGTGTCCTTTACACGGTGCTAAAACCCAAGGAGAAAGATCAAGAATCAGAAGAGGTCGTCGAGCAGGGCTATTACGACCCTGCAACAGTGGTGGAACAACCCGCTGTGAAGACGGCGTTGGCCAAAGCCGCTGACGTGGGTCATGGCTTCATCGAGATGGCCGACACTACTATCAACGATATCCCGTTGAAGGTCTATATCCCACATGAGATGCGTTTCTCGCTCTTCGTGGGCACCATCGACCGTAACGATCCATCGATCCTCTTTGCGACACAGGCTGCCGATGTGCGTGCCGACAATGGGGGCATCGTGGGTGCCTTCGTGCTCGAAGGCGAGCCTTTGGCCTGGGGCCTGTCGAAGAAAGGCTACTGTGCCATCATCAACGACACGGTGACTGTGGGCGTGGCCGAGAACTCACCTCTCTTCGAAGAAGCTACCGAGAGAGGCGGCTATTTCTTCCGCCAGTTCCCTTTGGTCGACAAGGGTCAACTCGTCGAGAACGACGTGAAAGGCAAGTCGGTCCGTCGCGCCTTGTGCGACCGCAATGGCGAGCTGCTCGTTGTGGAGACACTCACTCCCGAGTCGTTCCACGACTTCGCCCAGGCTTTGGTTGATCTTGGTGTCGACAATGCCATATATTTGATCGGTTCCAATGCCTACGGATGGGCCACTGATGCCGAGGGGCAACGTCATCCGTTTGGCTGTCCCGACCCGCCCAAGAAGAAATGGAAAAACATCAGCTATCTCGTGATGAAGGATAAAGGAAAAATTACGAAATAGTGCCCCGAAAAGCATTTCATACACCATAGCGTCATTTCGTACAATAGCCCCGAGAACCCATTGCAGGTTGGCCGGGGCTGTTTAGTTTTGCATTGTTGAAACGCAGCCCTCTCGTTCTACCATCACCGCCGTCGGCGCGGTCCTTTCGGGCGACAAGGGGATCGTCTGCGGGGAGAAGCAATAAAGAAAGATTATGATTCTATTTTTGGAGGCTGCAAGGCTGTGGGGACGGCCTTGCAGGCTTTTTTTTGATTAACGAGGTGGCTCATGTCTCTTTTTCATTATCTTTGCCAAGTAAAAACAACACAAGCCATGACTCCTACACCCCAATACATCCTCTTCTGCGGCGGCGCCTTCCGCTTCGACAGGCGCAGACCTGACTGCCGCGAAATGATACCGAAAGACTACCGCTCGGTGCTGCTGCGTGACCCTGGGTTGCTCTTCGCCGACATCGACACCGACCTCACCTGGCTCAACAAACGGGTGGCCTATGTGGGGCCGTATTTCTTCACCACCGACAAGCTCAGCGGCGAACAAATCATCCTCCGCGAGAAGGAGATGATTGAACGTTGCACCGATGCCATCTTCCTCCTTGACGGCCCCGCCTGTCCAGGCTCCGTCACCGAGCTGGTGGAAGCTGCCGCCATGGGCAAGAACCTTCATCTGTTCTATGTCCAGAAAGGCGACGACGACGAGATTGAGAGTGCCCTCCACACACCCTGCTGGTACCCCATCCTCTACAGCCGCCTCACCAACGCCGACCACACCCATCTCTACCGCTGTTCCGACTACGACGACGCCGTGAACAAGATCGTGGAGTGGGAGGGGAGACTTTGAGCATCTTTTTATGAGCGTTTTTCCTTGAATACTTATTTTGATAAAATAACCTATGCCAGTACCGACCAAACCCAACGAACAACGTCTACGCCGCGACAGCGATTTCACCTGGGAACAATTCTCCAAGGATTGCCTGCTTAACAGATATGTCCTCGTTGTGGGCAACGAAACCGTCTTAAACCGTAATGTCAACCCCGAAGCGGAAGGCGACAGCCTGAAACTGCTGCTTGGCTTGACCATACAAGAGTTGGCTCAAATGAATGCCATACCCGACAACAGACTTGATAGCTGTCATAGTTACAACGACCTGTTCAAGCTGAATTATTCGAAGGATGCCGTCAAAGAAGCGGTCCTCAATGCCATACGTGACAATGATTTCTATCCCTGCTTTGACGATGAGATTGAACCGGCGTTGATGCAGCTGCTCGAAACACGTTGCTTCCGTGTGGTCATCACCACGGCCATCGACCCGTATCTTGAAATCGCGATGGAAAGGGTGTGGGGCAAAGGAGGCTTCGACGTGGTGCAAATCGAGAATGCGCAACAGTCGTTCAAGCAGGTGTCGTTCGACGAGTTCGGCGTGAGCCGTCCTGTGCTTTGCTATGTCTTCGGCAAGGCCGATCCCGAACGCCCCAACAGCCGTTTCGTTCTCTCGGAGAATGATGCCATGGAGAAAATCTCCACATGGTTCAAGAAATACGACTCCAACAAGTTTCTTGACTATGTGAAGAAATTTCAGCTGCTCTCAGTCGGGGCCAAGTTCGATGACTGGATGTTCCGCTTCTTCTGGTATCTCCTTAGGGGCGAGTTCGGCAATGCCTCTGGTGGACAGCAAGTCGCCGTTGAGATCAAGAAGGACGATGGAAGCTTGGCTAACTATCTGATGCAGGAAAAGGTCAAACTGTTTCCCGATGCACGACAGTTTATGCAGGAGGCTTTGGAGAAAATCAAGGTGGCTACAGACATCAGTCGGCTTCCGAGAAAAGAGAATGGTGTGTTCATTTCGTATGCCCACGAGGATCGCTACATTGCCCAACAGTTGTTCGAAAGGCTTCATGCTGCAGGCGTCAACGTTTGGCTTGACGAGGATAAGTTGGAGTGTGGCGCGGAATACGAAAAGCGTATTCGCAACGCCATCAATAGTTGCAAGGTCTTTTTGACTATTTTGAGTTCGCAGGTCAAGGCTGACTTGGTAGCCCAAACTGACCGATGGTATCAAAAAGAATGGCAATGGGCGCAAAGTCGCCACGACGAAGAAGAACACGTCAGCAGTAACGGACAAGCCCAATTCAAAGTGATTCCCGTTGTGGTTGGTGACTACCGTTTCAACGAAGATTATCATCAAAAACTGCCGACGTGTGTTACAGGAGCCACGGCCTTTGAGTCTGCTAAAAACAATGTCGAACGCCTTATCCATATTATTAATTCCTTAACCAAATAACTATGACTATTAAGAACCCTTGGATTGGATTAGCCTCCTACGAAGAGCCGAAAAATGATGGTAATGACTACCTCTTCTGCGGTCGTGATGAGGAGACATTGGACTTGGTCCGTCTCATCGACAACAATCTGTTTATCACACTATATGGCAGCTCGGGCATCGGAAAGACCTCCTTGTTGCGGGCGGGCGTCATCCCTATCCTTCGGAGGAAGGACTACTTCCCGTTCTATGTGCGCCTGTCGCAGGAACAGACAGAGATATCTTACGCTGAAGCTATCGTGCGCAAGTTACAAGGCAGTGGATTGACAGAGGAAAAAAGTGCGGCGACGAGACACCCCGACGGCAACGACCGCCTCTATCTTTGGAACTACTTCGCCACTACACGCTTCATAAAAGACGGCCGTGAGGTCTATCCCGTTATCATCCTCGACCAGTTTGAGGAAGTGTTTCGTGAAGTCGACAAGGCCAAGGCCGAGCTGCTGCTGACTCAAATCTATTGCCTGCTGAACGACGAGTTGGAGATGCCTGATGAGGAAGGCTATTCTGCCGACACCAACTACCGCTTTGTGGCCTCCATCCGCGAGGACTTCCTCTTCGTGTTGGAAGACAGCATCGACGAGAATTCGTTGGATCTTTACAAGGACAACCGTTACCGTCTCCGCCCGATGAAGCCTGAGCAGGCGCGGCAGGTGGTGCTGGTGCCAGGAAAGGACTGCATTGAGGAAGGGGAGAAGGATGCCATTGCCGAGCGCATCATTTCCTTGGCCAAGCGTCCGCAGAGCGAGGATATCGACACGTTGCTGCTCTCTATAGTCTGTTCGGGTACATACGACAAAAAAATGGGCGAGAGGATTGCCTCCTCCGACCTTGCCGTATGGAAAAACAATCCCATGGAAGTGTATTACCAAGACGCGGTGAATGGCTTGTCTGCTTCGCAGATTCGTTATATACAACAGCACTTTATCCGTGATGACGGTAGCCGCCGCCGTGTGGATGCTGATGATGTAAAAGCGGCCCTTGGCGAGGCCACCTATCGTCAGCTCACCCAAGGTGTAAACCAGCTTTTTGCCATAGGAGACAAGGGACAAGTGGAGTTGCTGCACGATCAGTTGGGTTTGGCAGTGTTTGAGGAACGGAAAGATGTTGAAGAAAGAGAAAGAAAATGGAAGCAAAGGCGAAAATACATTAGAAATATTGTCATTATTGCTATGATTGTTGTGTTGTGCGTTTTCATATTTTGGTTTATCCAATTCAGAATAATGGAAAAGAAAATGCTTGAAAATCAATCGCGGTTTATAGCTGAAAAAGCAAAATCAATCTCCTCCAATGACTCATACCTGTCAAGACTGTTGGCATTGGAAATATTGCCAGATAATACGCTAAAACCTAATCGTCCATATATAGTTGAAGCAGAAATGATGTTGAGAAAAGCAGCCGCCTCTAACGTTGGGATTGTTCGTGGAGCAAGCCATTTCGCATTTTTTATTCATGAAGGTGAGCACTTTGTTTCAAAAAATAATAATCGGATTCTCATATTTGAAACCAAAACGGGATGTTGTATTGATACACTGGATTGCCCTGGATATAATGGTGTGTCTAATATAGTCTTTAGTCCAAATGGTAAATATATTGCCTCTTATGACGATAATGTTATCCAATTGTGGGATAGTTTAGGACGATGTGTAAACAACCTTTGTGGACATGCAATGCCTGTTAAATCTGTTTCGTTTAATTCAAAGGGAAACAGGATTGTATCAACTTCCGATGACAATACTATCCGAATTTGGGATGTTAATGGGTGTTGCCTTGACTCAATAAATGGCTTCAATCCGGACAAAAGTAGTTGGAGATATGGATTGGTGGATGCGAAATATAGTCCAGATGACAGTTTCATTATCTCTACAACAAGAGGAGGCTACTCGTGTATTTATGATAGTGTTGGCCGTTGTGTTGATACGTTACACGGGATTTATGGATTCAGCATAACTCAAATAGAGTTTGGCGCCGATGGTAAACAAATAATAGGTTCAAATGTAAAAAATATACTTATTTGGGAATGGGATGGAAAAAATGCCAATTGTATTGATACTATAAAAGCACCTGATGGCTCTTATAAATCAGTTAGTTTTAATAAAGATGGAAATTATTTGATAACTGTTTCGGAATGTTTGGAGAACGATCGTGAAATGAAAAGAGATAGCCATTTTGAATATATTGTGCGAGTTTTTGATATTAATGAAAGGCTTGTTAAGCAAATTGATCACGATTTTTCTATTAATAGTGTTTCTTTAAGTCCTGACAATAAGGTAATTCTCTCGGCGACAAATAAGAGTGTGCGATTAGACCATCTTTTTCCTAATGAAGAGGATGCGTTGCAATATAGAGACATTCCAGCAAGTTCATCGAAGATTCAATATGCATTATTTAGCCCCAATGGTCGTAGCATCTTAATTCCTCGGGGTATTTTGGATGCTGGGATTGGTGGGGGGATGAAACAGTATTCGTCTTCTCATATCTTTGATGGATTCAGCCCTGATGGAAAATACGTCTTGGCACATTCGGATAATAGTTTGTGCGTTTTTGATACATTGGGCAATACGGTGTTTCAGAAGCCTTTAAATACCCGCATCTCATATACGACTTTTTGTCCAGACAGCAAAAGCGTGTTGGCCATTAGCAATAGCACGGATTCTGTTTTAGGTAGTCAAAATAGTTCTATGTTTATATGGGATATTACGACAACCGATAGTTTGATAAAGACATATGCCAATAGGATGATTAATTATGTTTGTTTTAATCACAGCAAACCATACGATACATTATTGCTGTATTATAAAGGTAGTAATCCCGACAGAATTGTTCTGCCAAGGACTATTAAAACAGGAAGGAGATATGTGTCATATGCTATTCCTCCTGGAAAAGTCGCTTTTAGTCCTAACGATAATTATTTTGCGATTCAAAAACAACCTTCATGGATTGAAATAATGGAGAGAGATAATCAAATGGGGTTTGTTCATAGAACAAGTGTGTGTCCTCATTATGGTGCAAATACCATAGCATTTAGTCCAGATGAAAAATTTCTTCTTGTTGCTACAAGAGCATCTACATTATTGTATGATGTAGGTACGGGCGAAGAATTATTACGTCTTTCTCCTGGTCGAGAAGCCCTATCGGCATGTTTTAGCCCAGATGGAAAGTGTATTATGTCAGTCTTGAGTGGTGGTGTTATTCGAATATATGATTTCCCACCCCTCCAAGACCTCATCGACCAGACCCGCGAGCGTTTCAAGGACCGCCCGCTGACGCCGGAGGAACGTAGAATGTATTATTTGGAATAAGTTATACCATGAAACCCCAAAAGAAAAAGCCCAAAAAGCAAAAATTCAGCAGCGTGAAGGCGTTGCTCAAGGCCGACCGCGAGCAGGAGATTGAGACGTACGGCAAGCAGGTCAGCATGAGGCCATCGCGCGTGCACAAGTCGAAAAAGGACTACGACCGCAAGAAGAACAAAGTGAAAGAAGACGAGATGGAATAATACCGCAAAAACAAACGACCTATGAAGACAAGACTCTTGACACTACTGCTGCTCTGCTGTGGCATGACGGCATTCGCCCAAAGCGACTACTATGAACGAAAGGCCAAGGACTATCTGAAGGAGGCGAAATACTACCTCGACAAGGCCGAAAGCTACGACCGCGAGGCCACCTATTACAACAACAAAGCCGCCAGCTATCTCAGCGAGGCTGATTACTACACCCGCAACGGAAAATACGACAAAGCCATCGACAACGCGAAATGGGCTATCGATGCCGCCGATAATGCCAAGACACAGGCCAAATGGGCTAACGATGCCCGCGACAATGCCCGCGACCAGCTACGCTGGGCCAAAGACGCCCTGGATAAGGCAAAGCGATAGATGAATCTTGTTTGTTCTTATACTGACGAACACCATCATTCTTCCCATTTTTGTTTTCGACACCCCTGTGAAATGTATTTGTTTTTTTTCTAACTTTGCCCCATCAAGGATTAATATACGTTTACTATGACTATCAACGAATTAGAAAGAACCGCCACACAGGTGCGCCGCGACATCATCCGTATGGTGCACGGCTGCCAGTCGGGTCATCCGGGCGGCTCGTTGGGCGCGACCGACATCGTCACCGCCTTGTATTTCGACCAAATGGACATCGATCCTGCCCGCTTCCGCATGGACGGCGACGGCGAGGACATGTTCTTCCTCTCTAACGGCCACATCAGCCCGATGCTCTACAGCATCATGGCACGTCGCGGCTATTTCCCCGTCAGCGAGCTGGCCACCTTCCGCCGTCTCGGCACACGCCTGCAAGGCCATCCCACACCCATGGAGGGACTGCCAGGCATCCGCATCGCCTCGGGTTCATTAGGACAAGGCCTCTCAGTAGCCGTGGGCGCTGCACAAGCCAAACGCCTCAACGGTGACAAACACCTCGTCTTCGTCCTCATGGGCGACGGCGAACAGGAGGAGGGCCAGATCTGGGAAGCCGCCATGTATGCCCCTGCCAAAGGCGTCGACAACCTGGTGGCCATCATCGACTACAACAAGAAACAAATCGACGGCTCGACCGACGACGTGATGAACCTCGGCGACCTGCGCGCCAAATACGAGTCCTTCGGATGGAACGTCATCGAGGTAAGCGGCAACAACATGCAGGCTGTCGTCAACACCCTCAAGTTCGTCCGTGAAAACGCCTTCCAAGGCAAGCCGCAGCTCATCCTCGCCCACACCGTGATGGGTAAGGGCGTCGACTTCATGGAGAACAACCACAAATGGCACGGCTCGGCCCCCAACGACGAACAGGCCGCCAGCGCTTTGTCGCAGCTTGAAGAAACTTTAGGGGATTATTAAAGGCTCCTGGCTATTGGCCTTTGGCTTCTGGCAGTCTCACTATGATGTAAGACTTATCCTTCTCGGTTGAGGCTGCCAAAAGCCAGTAGCCAGTGGCCAAGAGCAAACAACAACTAAACGATTAAACAATCAACGATATCATGGACTTCACAATTCAAAACCAAAAAGATACAAGATCGGGATTCGGCGAGGGCTTGCTCGAGGCGGGCCGCCGCAACCCCAAGGTGGTGGCCTTCTGCGCCGACCTCACCCCCTCGGTGAAAATGGGCGACTTCGCCAAGGAGTTCCCCGAGCGTTTCTTCCAGACGGGCATCGCCGAGGCCAACATGATTGACATGGCGGCCGGCATGGCCCTCAGCGGCTTCGTGCCGTTCACGGGCACCTTCGCGGCTTTCTCTACAGGACGCGTCTACGACCAGATCCGCCAATGCGTGGCCTATTCCAACAAGAACGTGAAGATCGCCGCCTCTCACGCCGGTGTCACCCTCGGTGAAGACGGTGCTACCCACCAGATCCTAGAGGACATAGGTCTGATGAAGATGCTGCCCAACATGACCGTCGTGGTGCCTTGCGACTTCAACCAGACCAAGAACGCTACCATCGCCGCTGCCGAGTACGACGGCCCCGTGTACCTGCGCTTTGGTCGCCCCAAAGTGCCGAACTTCACGCCTGTCGACGAGAAGTTTGTCATCGGCAAGGCCCAGCTGCTGCAGGAAGGCACCGACGTGACCATCTTTGCCTGCGGACACCTCGTGTGGAAAGCCGTGCTCGCCCTGCCCATCCTCAAGATGATGGGCATCAACGCGGAACTCATCAACATACATACCATCAAGCCGCTCGACGTGGAGGCAGTGCTCAAGTCGGTCAGAAAGACCTGCTGTGTGGTTACCGCCGAGGAGCACCAGCGCAACGGCGGACTGGGCGACAGCATCGCGCAGGTGCTGGCCTTGCATCAGCCTTGCCCCATGGAGATGGTGGCCATCGACGACGTGTTCGGCCAAAGCGGCACACCCGACGAGCTGCTGAAGTTCTTCCACCTCGACACACCCGACATCGTGGAGGCTGTGAAAAAAGTAGTGGCGCGGAAACAATAAAAAGCATTAAATAACGATATTAAGGAGATTCCCCTGTGGGGAATGGAGTTGTGAGTATTATGTATTATGCGGCGGCTTGTGAAGTTTACAAGTTGTAAAATACTTGAGGCCGCCGCTATAAAAATATAGCAGATACTCCATTCCCGAAGGGAATCCCAACACTAAAGTTAACCTTATGAAAAGATTCAACATTTTAGCAATTCTTGCCCTCCTTGTTTTGGGTCTTTTGCCTTCGTGCCAACCTAAAGAGGAACCCCAAGAGCCCGCGAAAGCCGTCAATGTCATCTATATGATTGGTGACGGCATGGCGTTGCCACAGGTCTATGCCGCCATGCTGGCCACGCGTGACCCGATGACGTTCTCACAGTTCCCGTACATCGGTGTCGTCGACACCCGCTCGGCCAGCAACGACATCACCGACTCGGCTGCCGGTGGCACGGCTCTCGCCAGCGACCACAGGACCAAGAACGGCATGGTAGGCATGAACCCCGACACCATCCCGGTGAAGACGGTGCTTGAGGTCATGAAGGAGCAAGGCAAGGAGACGGGCATCGTGGTGTCGTGTTATGTCACCCATGCCACGCCTGCCGTGTTCTATGCCAAAGAGCCGAAGCGATCGAATTATGAAAACATCGCCATGCAGCTGGCCGAGACTGACAACGTCAACCTGATCATCGGCGGCGGACGCAAGCATTTCAACCAACGCAAGGACAGCCTCAACCTCATCGAGCGCATGGAGAACGAGTTGGGCTGGAAGGTGTACGACACCTTGGCCGACATCGATCCTGCTTGCAAGAAATACATGGTTGTGGCCGACGACAACCACATGCCTAAGGCGGCAGAACGCGGCGATTTCTTGCCGCGTGCCGTGAAGACCGCCTTGGAGACTTTGGACGATGCCCCCAACGGCTTCTTCCTCATGGTGGAAGGCTCGCAGATCGACTTTGCCTGTCATGCCAACGACTCCACTTGGATGATGGACGAGATGATCGACTTCGACTATGCTGTGAAGGTTGCCTTGGACTATGCCAAGGAGAAAGGCAATACCTTGGTGGTGGTCACCGCCGACCATGAGACGGGTGGCCTGTCGTTGCCCGACCCTCAAGGCAAATACACCAATGTCGTGTTTGACTATTCGTCAGGTAGCCACACCTGCCTGCCGGTACTGGTCTATGCCTACGGTCCTGGTGCCGAACGTTTCACTGGCTGGATGCAAAACACCGACCTGAAAGGCAAAATATTGAATTCCTGCGGTTTTGAGAATATCGGCGACAGCCTGCCCGAAGGCCAAGGACCTAAGATTGTACCTCGTAAGGTCAACCT
The DNA here is from genome assembly GCA_947303625.1 of uncultured Bacteroidales bacterium. Taxonomy (GTDB): domain Bacteria; phylum Bacteroidota; class Bacteroidia; order Bacteroidales; family F082; genus Limimorpha. Next base: position 16,689 of record CAMYYV010000010.1, read on the forward strand.
TGACTCGAAACCTGACTAATGTCGTTTGAAGCATGAAGCTGTCCGTCGTAATTGTCAACTACAACGTCGAGTATTTCCTCGAGCAGTGCCTGCATTCGGTGCGTCGCGCCTTGCAAGGTATCGAGGGTGAGGTGTTTGTGGTCGACAACAACTCCGTCGACGGATCGCTGAAGATGCTGGCCCAGAAGTTCCCTGAGGTGAAGGTCATCGCTAACAAGGACAATGTGGGTTTTGCCAAGGCGAACAATCAGGCCATCAGGATCTCGACAGGCGAGTATGTGCTGCTCCTCAACCCCGACACGGTGGTGGAAGACGACACCTTCTCGAAATGCCTTGCCTTCATGGACAGCCATCCTGATGCAGGCGGTCTCGGCGTGAAGATGGTCGACGGCAAAGGCCAATTCCTGCCCGAGTCGAAACGCGGCCTGCCTACGGCCAAGACTGCCTTCTACAAGATGTTCGGCCTCTGCAAGCTCTTCCCGCACAGCAAGCGTTTTGCCCGCTATTACATGGGCCATCTCTCCAACGACGAGACCAACGAGGTGGAGATCCTCGCCGGTGCCTTCATGCTGATGCGTAAGGAGACGCTGGATAAGGTCGGCCTACTCGACGAAACATTCTTCATGTACGGCGAGGATATCGACTTGTCATATCGCATCACGCAGGGCGGCTATAAGAACTATTACTTCCCCGAGACACGCATCATCCACTACAAGGGTGAGAGCACCAAGAAGACCAGCGTCAACTACGTCTTCGTGTTCTACCGCGCCATGGAGATCTTCGCCAAGAAACATTTCGGCAACTCGTGGGCCAAGTCGTTCTCGTTCCTTATCAATCTTGCCATCTATATCAAGGCCTTCTTCGCCCTCGTGTCGCAGTTCTTCCGTAAGGCGGCCATCCCGTTCCTCGACGCGGTGTTGGGCTACGGCGGCTTGGCGGCCATCAGCTACTTCTGGGGCCGTGGCACCATCTACGACGGGGCGGGCAGCTATCCTACGCTGCTCTTTGCCGCCGTGTTGCCTGCCTATATCTTGATATGGCTGCTGTCGACCTATTTCGCGGGCGGCTACGACAAGCCCTACAACATCGGCAAAGCCGTGCTGGGCGTGGCTTTCGGCAGCGGCATCATCCTGGTGCTTTACGCCTTGCTGCCCGAGAGCCTGCGTTTCTCGCGTGCCTTGATCCTCTTTGGCATGCTCTGGCTCGCTTTGGAGATGAGCCTCACGCGATGCATCGGCATCCTGACGGGCAGCGAGGACTTCAGGTCGAAACGGACGGAGAAGAAACGCTTCCTCGTCATCGGCAGCCCCGAGGAGACGCAACGCGTCAACGCCATCTTGGAGAGCACCTCCATCAAGCCCGATTTCATTGGACTGGTGAGTTCGGGGACGCAAGGCGAGGCTCCCGAGGGATTCATCGGCAACCTTTCCCAAGTGCCTGACATTATCGAGATCTACAAGATCACGGAGGTCATCTTCTGTTCGAAGGACGTGCCGCACCAGGTCATCATCGACAAGATGGTGGACTGGCATGCCACCCATGTCGACTATAAGATTGCGCCCGAGGACAGCCTCTCCATCATCGGCAGCAACAGCATCAACACCCGTGGTGATCTCTATACCGTCGACATCAAAGCCATCGACACGGTGGCCAACCGCCGCAACAAACGCCTTTTCGACGTGTTAATGAGCCTGTTCAGCATCATCTTCTGGCTTCCCTTGGCTTTGGTGGTGAAGAAGCCCGTGCGGTTCCTAAAGAACGCTTTCCTTGTCCTCTTCGCACGTCGCACTTGGGTGGGCTATTGCCCGACGGGCGATACCACGCAGAAGCTGCCTAAGATCCGCAAGGGCGTCTACCATCCCGCGTCGTATATGGAAAAGGACATCGAGGCCGATGCCCTCAACCAGATGAACCTGCTGTATGCCCGCGACTACACCGTTTGGAAAGACGCTGAGATCTTTTTCAGGTCGGTGGCGGCAAAATGACAGTCAAAGAAAAAGCCTCGGCGCAAAACCGAGGCTTTTTCGTGTTTAATGTTGTATGGTCATTAACCGAATGTATTTAAGCAGTTTGTCGCTCCACTCGTCGTCGCCGGGCAACTGGTAGCGGGCGTTGCCCTTGGGGTCGGGGGTGAAGACGGTCTCGCCAGTGGGGGTGAGGGTCACCCAGCCGCGCTGCGAGATCTGGTAGATGGCTTCGTCGCCTTCCACCGCGTTGATGACAGCCAGCGGGTCCCACATCTTCTGGAACTTGTCCTCGACAAGGAACTCGTAGATCCACTTGATGGGGTGAGTGTCGGTCCAGCTGAGGTCTTCGATGACTTGCTTGGCGGAGTAGTAGAGCGGGTCGCCCACCTCGCCAGGTGAGAAGACGATGTCGACATCCTTGGGCAGCATCTCGAAGAACTTGAGGGAGTATTCGATGGCAGCGGTGAAGTTGTAGTCGTGCTCAAACGAGTCGCCGAACACACCACCCATCAAATAAATGCTGTTCACCTTCTGCTGCACAAGGTCGACGCCACTGAGGGGCGAGAACTCGTCGGGTCCCGACTGCAGCAGACGCGACAGGCAGGTGACGAAGCCGACGGAGACGACGGTCACCGATTTGTCGGGCTGCTGGGCGAGGAGCTTGCGGTAGAGCTTGTAGCCGTCCATGTATTCGCCGTCGTCGCCTACGGTACGCTTGAAGATGGGCTCGCCTTCGATGTTGCGGGCATAGGCCATGTTGTGGTAAGGGATGAAGACGCGTGGTGCCTTCACGCCGAACTGTTCAAGGCCGATGGGGATGTTGGGATAGCCGTAGTAGTTGTTCATCACGTCGACGGCGTCGGCGTTGGCGCGGTTCATGCGGTCGACCACCACACCGAGCAGTGTGCAACGTTTCATGTCCATGTAACGATAGAGCATCATCAGGGCGAAGAGGTCGTCGGTCGAGCTGCCCATGTCGCAGTCGTAGATGATGCGCAGGTCTTTCTGTTCGTAGTTCGACTTGACGCTGATGCCGAATTTGTTGGAGTAGACGATCTGTTGCTCGTTCTCGCGTGCGAAGGAGAGGGCCGCGGCTAGGCTGTCTTCAGGGAATGGCTTGTTGCTGTCGAAGTAGTAGTCACCCTTGTCGGGGTCGTACCAGCCTCCGACGATGTTCTCGTGGGCATGGGCGTGCTTGAGCACGTTGCGGATGCTCTTGCGGCTGAAGCTGTTCTGGGTCTCTTTGTACGACACCATCAGGCCCTCTTCGGGTTGACGCATGGTGTTGAGGTCCAAGGTGAAGCCTTTGGGATACATCTGCCCCATGACATAGAGGACATTGGCCATGTCCTTGTCGGAGAGTTTGAAGTCTTTGTCCTTTTTCTGGGCGAATCCCATAGGGACAGCCATAAAGGCCACCAAAACGAATAGGATAATGCGTTTCATATCTCTAAACTCTAAACTTTAAACTCTAAACTAATCAATGCTGAATGGCCATTAGCCTGATATACTTAAGTACCATGTCGCACCACACGGCGTCGCCGGGGCGTTGGTAGCGGGCGTTGCCCTTGGGATCGGCCTTGAAGATGGTTTGGCCACTGGGGGTGAGGGTCACGAAGCCGCGCTCTGAGAGTTCATAGAAGTCGTCGCCTTCAACGGCTTGGATGACGGCCTGAGGGTCCCACATCTTTTGGCCCGTGTTGCAGTTCAGGAACTGGTAGGTCCATTTGATGGGATGCAGGTCGGTCCAGTTCATGTCGGCGATGACGGTCTCGGGACGATAGTCGAGCGGGTCACCCACCTCGCCGGGCGAGAAGACGATGTCGACTTCCTTGGGCAGCAATTCGAAGAACTTCAGAGAGAAGTTGATGGCCTGCTTGAAGTTGTAGTCGGGTTCAACAGCATCGCCGAACACGCCGCCCATGGCGTAGATGTCTTTCACCTTGGCACGGACCAGCTCCACGCCGTTGAGGGGCGAGTATTCGTCTGGACCGGATTCGAGCAGGCGGGCAAGTGTCGTGACGAATCCGATGGAGGCGATGGTGACGCTGTGGTCGGGCTGCTCGCTGAGAAGTTTACGGTAGAGTTTGTAGCCTTCCATATAGGTTCCATTATCGCCCACGCTACGCTTGAACATCGGCACGCCTTCCGTGGAACGGGCATAGGGGAGGTTGTGGTAGGTGATCCACACGTGGGTGTCCTTCTGTCCATTGGTCTCCAAACCGATGGGGATGTTGGGATAGCCGTAGAAGTTGTTCATCACGTCGACGATGTCGGCGTTGGCCTTGCCCATACGGTCGACGACGACGCCGAGCAGGTTGCAGCGTCCCATGTCCATGTAACGGTAGAGCATCATCAAGGCGAAGAGGTCGTCGGTCGAGCTGCCCATGTCGCAGTCGAGGATAATGCGAATGTCGCGTTGCTCGTAGTTCGACCAAATGTTGATGTCCTTAGAGGCCACATACACGGTGTGCTGGTCGTTGTCGCGGGCGAATTGCACGGCGGCAGCAAGGCTGTCCTCGGGGAACGAGCGGTTGCTGTCGAAGTAGTACTTGTCTTCCTCGGGGTTGTACCAGCCGCCTACGAGGTTGTTGTGGGTGCGGGCGTGTTTGATGACTGCAGGGATGCTCTTGCGGTCGAAGCTGTTTTGTGTCGCCTTGTAGGAAACAATCAAGCCCTCTGTGGGCTGGCGCATGGTGTTGAGGTCGAGGGTGAATCCGTCAGGATACATCTGTCCCATGGCGTAGATGACGTTGACAAGCTCTTTGTCGGTCAGTTTCTCTTGCGAGAAGCCAAGCAAGGCCGAGGCGAGGAACGCCACAATGAGGAGTGTTGTTTTTCTCATAATTGTAGGTTTTAGTTAGTTTGTATTGTTTATGAATCTATTCAAAATGAGATGGTGACCCTGACCGCTGACCCTGACCTTGACCAGTATTTATGGGTAACTGGTCAGGGTCAGGGTCAATGGTCATGGTCAACTTACTTAGCGTGTTTGTATCCTTTTACTTTGTTCCAGTCACCGCGTGTGAAGTCGGGCATCTGCACTGGCATGCCACCGTTGGCGATGCTAGCAGCAGTCAATTCGCCGAGGCATGACCATTCGGCGGCGTCGTAGACGTCTTGGTCAAGCGGCAGACCGTGTTGCAGGCAGTAGATGAGGCGGTAGTCCATGATGAAGTCCATGCCACCGTGGCCACCCACCTCTTTGGCTTTCTGTTCAATCTCGATGGCGATGGGGTGGAGGTATTCCTTCAGGAGCTTGTCGCGAACCTCGGCAGGAACGAATCCGTGGGGGTTGAGGTGCTGGCCTTCGGCAAGGAAGCCGGCGGGCAGTTTGTCTTCTAACACGGTGAAGCCTTCGATGGGGTATTTATTGGCAAAGCCTTCTGTGCCGGTGAGCTGGTAAAGGCGGTTGTAAGGCCGGTACGTATAGACATTGTGTTCGATGAGGAAGGTCTTACCCTTCTCGGTCTGGATCATGGTGGTGGTCATGTCGCCATTGGCGAAGTCGTCGACACCCATCAGCTCCTTGGCGATTTTCTTGCCGTTGTAAGAGGGCGTGCTCATGCAGACCAAGGTCTTCATACGGTCGCCGCGGTGGATGTTGAAGGCTTGACAGAGGGGTCCGAGACCATGGGTGGGGTAGACGTCGCCCGTGTGGCTTTGGTTGAACTCGAGGCGCCAGTTTTCGTAGTATTCGCGCCAATAGGGTTCCAGGTTATGGATGTAGGCACCTTCGCCGTGGATGAGCTCTCCGAACATGCCTTGCTGGGCCATGTTGAGTGCGGTCAGCTCGAAGAAGTCGTAACAGCAGTTCTCGAGCATCATGCAATGGCGTTGGGTCTGTTCGGCCACGTCGACAAGTTTCCAACAATCTTCAACGGAAGTGGCGGCAGGTACCTCAAGTGCCACGTGTTTGCCTTGTTGCATGGCGTAGGTGGCCATCATGACGTGGGTCTGCCAGTTGGTGCAGATATAGACGAGGTCGATGTCTTTGCGCTCGCAGAGCTCTCGCCAGCCGTCACGACCTGTGTAGGCAGCAGCACGAGGTAGTCCTTTCTTTTCGAGGATGTCGGTCTGCACTTTCTCGACACGGTCGGGCTCGATGTCACACAAGGCTACTACAGTCACGCCGTCGATGTAAGTCATGCGGTCGACAGCATCGGGGCCGCGCATGCCGAGGCCGATGAAGCCGATGCGGACGTTCTCGATGGGGTCGACGGCGAGCTGAAGGACGTTCCTTTGTCCTTCGATGCGTAGTGGCTCGTCGAAGAGGATGCTGTTGTCGACGATGACGTAGTTGCCCTTGCGGGTGTCAGCGCCTCTTTGGGCATTGCAGACGATGGCTGTAGCCAGCAGGAGCAGGCAGAGGAGGAGATGGTGGATTCTGTTTTTCATTGTGTTACGTGTTGTTTGTGGTTTCACCGAATGGGATTCCCTTCGGGAATGGAGATGCATCCATAATCAAATGGCGGCGGCTTGTAGTGCTGTGTGCCGACAGATTGTTGTTGCCGCCGCAAAGCATATTAAAACACCCCCTCCATTCCCGTAGGGAATCTCTTTTTCATTGCAAAATTAGAAAATATCCATTCAAAATTTCTATCTTCGCCAAAAAATTCATTGTAATGAACGAACTTTTCACCATCGCGGGGCATTTCGTCGACCCGAAAATCGTCGAAGAGATAGCGCCTCTGGGCAACGGACTCATCAACGACACCTATAAGATTATGGTGGGTGGCAAGCCGAAGTATGTGCTGCAACGTATCAACAACGCTGTCTTCACTGATGTGGAGATGCTGCAAGGTAACATCGAGGCTGTGTCAAGTCATATCCGGAAGAAATATGAAAATCAATGCGTTAAGGATATTGAAAGGCGCGTGTTGCATTTCTTGAAGGCCGATACAGGCAAGACCTATGTCGTTGAAGACGGAAAATATTGGCGCGTGATGGACTTCATCGCCGACAGCTACACTTATGATGCCGTCACCCCAGAATATGCCTACTATGCAGGCCGTTCGTTCGGCGATTTTGAGTCGCTGCTGACCGACTTGGAGACGCCGATAAGGGAGATTATTCCTGATTTTCACAACATCGAGTTCCGCTTGAAACAGTTGGACGAAGCCATTGCAGACGACAAGGCGGGACGTATGAAAGACCCTGAGGTGCAGGACTATGTGGCCAAGATCAAGGCGGTGGCGGAGAGGATGTGTCTTGGTGAGCGGTTATATCGCGAGGGCAAGCTGCCGAAGCGCATCTGCCACTGCGACACCAAGGTCAATAACATGCTCTTTGACAAGGAGGGCAACGTGCTCTGCGTTATTGATTTGGATACGGTGATGCCGAGTTTCGTCTTCTCTGACTTCGGTGATTTTTTGCGTTCGGCTGCCAACACGGGCGCTGAGGATGACCCCGATTTGGACCACATCCATTTCAATATGGAGGTCTTCAAGGCCTTCGCGAAAGGTTATTTAGAAGGAACGAAATCTTTTCTTTTGCCGATTGAGAAAGAGAACCTGCCCTACGCAGCCACCCTGTTCCCCTATATGCAGGCGGTGCGTTTCTTTGCAGATTACATCAATGGCGACACCTATTATAAGATAAGGTATCCCGAACACAATATGGTGCGCACGCGGGCACAATGGAAATTGTTTGAGGAGGCAGAGAAGTGTCTGCCTGAAATGAAAGAAATGATGAATTTGTAGAGACGCGATTTATCGCGTCTCCAATGACATCATTGGCGTTTTTATTTCGAGACGCGATGAAATGTAAATTCGGCAGAGCCAATCGGCGTCTCTACAGGATTAATGGGATTTGTTTCGCCCGTATTTTCTTGGCAATAATGCGTTTGTCGCGGTCCAAGACGTAAATCAGAGGTGTGGTTTCAATGTCGTATAAGCCAATCAGTTCCGACGGATTTGTAATCCGGCGGTATTGAATGGGGGATTTTAAATCCCCGTTTCCTTGCGGTCGGATTGCAAATCCGCCCGAACCCTCTGGGTTCATGTCGATGGCCAAAATCTTGATTTCGGGGTGTTGTCCGACGACCGAATCCAAATCCTGTATTTCTTGTTGGCAGACTTCACAATCGTGGTCGTAGAAAAACAAAACCGTGTATTCGCTTTCAATGGATTGTAAGTCAAAGTCATCGAATTTGATGTCAGGCGCGGGTGCAAACAAAACCAGTTTTCTAAGCCGTTCGGCTTTGTCGCGAATCAATGCCAAATTGGTTTCGTTCAAATCCTTGATTTCCATGCGAGAGAAGTAGTTGTCGTAGAGGTAGACGAACACTTCGTCATGGGTCATGTATACAGGGTGGCGGTATTTCTCCAATAGATGCCACAGGATGAAATCACGCAGGTCGGTGTTGTAGCTGGTCCGTTCCACCAAGCGGTCGATTTCCACGGTGATGGAATCGGGTAGGGGAGCGACCATTTTGTCGAAATAGAAATCAAGTTGTGCGGCCAACACAGGGTTTTCGTCCGTAGGCCCGTCGAATGCTTCGATGCCGTCCCAGAAATGGGGATTTTGGGCATTAATTTTGGGTAAAGAAAAAGCCAAAAACAGAAATGCTATGAACAACTTCGGTTTCACTTGTCGTCGTAATGGCCGTAAGATGAAAGAATATAAACCAAGATTTCGCTTTCAAAAATACGATAAACTAGGCGATGCTTTTTTGTGATATGACAGCTCCATCTGTTATTAGGTTCTCCTTTTAAAGGCTCTGGGTGACTGGTGCCGGTTTTGGGATGGAGGGCAATTTCTTGTATGAGTTTTACCGCTTTGTTAAAACTGGCAGGCTCACTTTTTTTTAGTTTGGACAACCCCTCCTTGGCTTCTTGAGCAAATGTAATTTTGTACATAGTTACAAAGAATTAAGCCAGGCATTCATTTCTTCCATGTTGTCGAAAGTAATGCATTTCCCTTCAGCAATTTCACGTTCTGCCTCATCAATCTTGGCAAAAAACTCCTCTTTGCTCATCAAAGTCGGGTCTTTCTCCTCTTTCACCAAACGACGTAAGTATTTGGCCAACTTCTTGAGTTTGTTCTCATCCTCTGCAATTGCGCCGATGTTATGGAATATTTCTGCGTTGAGCGCACCTATTTGTACGGAAGTCATAGCTTTATCGTTTTGTTTCTTGCTGCAAAAATAGGCAGAATTTTTGAAATTGGCTACATTTCACTAAATTTGCAGCGTATTTTAAGGAATTTATATGCGTAAATATGTTTTGCTCTGTTTTGTGTGTTTTGTGATCACGGCTACTGCGATGGCTCAAAACGAGCCTGTCCGTGTTGCATTCTGGAACATGGAGAATTTCTTCGATCCCTTCGTCGACAGCACCAAGACATACAACGCTTTCACTGAGGATGGCATGCAGCATTGGACGAAGAGCCGTTTCTACCGCAAGCGCAACAACATGTACAAGGCCATCCTGGCAATGTCGGAGAACCGACCCATAGGCATCCTCGGCATGTGTGAAGTGGAGAACGAGTACGTGTTGAGTGCCCTCTTCGATCAGACGCCGCTCAAGAAGCACAACTACCGATGGGTGCACTACGAAGGCCCCGACAAGCGCGGCATCGATCCTGCCATCGTATATTCCATCGACCATTTTCAGCTCGTGGAGAGTGCGGTGATTCCTTATTACAACCCCGAGGATACGGCGTACCATTCGAGAGATATACTGTATGCGAAGTTTATTCATAAGGAGAGCGACCCTTCGACAGGCTCAGGGACCGCTGACACCATCCACATTTTCGTCAACCACTGGCCTTCGCGCTATAGCGGCGAACTGGAAACAGTAGGTTCGCGTTCTTGCTCGGCATCGATATTGCGCGCCAAGGTCGACTCCATCATGGCATCGGCCCCCAAAGGCTACCACCCTAAGGTCATCATGATGGGCGACTTGAACGACTGTCCCACCGATCCGAGCGTCTATGATGTGCTGCGAGCACGCCATCCCAGCGAGAGGGAAGACGGCTGCCTTTTCAACCTGTTTGGAAAGAGCGACGGTCTCGGATTTGAAGGCACCCTTAAACATCAGGCCGATTGGCAGATCTTCGACCAGATTATCGTTACCGAGGGTGTGATGGATGATAGGGAAGGGCTCCATTATCAAGAAGGTAGCGCCCGTATCTTCCATGCCGACTTCATGCTCGAAGACGACGAGACCTATCACGACAAAAAGCTCTTCCGTACTTATATCGGTCCTCGCTATTTCGGCGGCTTCAGCGACCACTTGCCGGTATACATTGATTTAATTAGGAATGTGGAATGAGGAATAAAACTACATTCCGAATTCATCATTCAGCATTCAGCATTTAAAAAAAACCTATCTTTGCGGCCAAATTAAAAGCGAATTCGCCATGTGGGTAGTACTCTCGTTGATTTCCGCAGTCCTCCTGGGCTTCTACGACATCTTCAAGAAACAGACCGTCGTCAACAACGCCATCATCCCCGTCCTTTTCTATAGCACCCTGATCAGCGGCCTTATGTTCTTGCCGTTTGTGCTGCTGTCGCACTACAAGCCTTACATTTTCACGGGTGGCTTTATGGAGAAACTCTACATCGAGCCATTGACATTCCAGCAGCATCTATTCATTTTGGGCAAGACCGCCCTCATCCTTGCCTCGTGGATGTTCAGCTACTCGGCCATGAAGCATCTGCCTATCACCGTGGTGGGGCCTGTCAACCAGCTGAGACCTGCGATTTCTGTTGTTTTATTATTTTTGATTTTTCAAGAGAAACTCACTGTCATACAATGGGTTGGCGTGGTGCTCGCCATTGTGTCGTTTTACTTGATGAACCGCTCGGGCAAGCTGGAGGGCATCCAATTCAAGTCGAACAAATGGGTCTATATGCTGCTCGGCTCGGCCATCCTCGTGGCCTTGAGCGGTGTCTACGACAAGTTCCTGCTCAGCTATATTGAAAAGCCCATGTCGCCCATGACCATCCAGGCATGGTACACCATCTACGATTTCCTGATGATGGCCGTGCTGTTCTTGCTCATTTGGCTGCCCAAACGTAAGAAACAGCCCTTCGAGTGGCGCTGGGGTATCGTGGCTATGGCGGTGTTCGTCACAGTAGCCGATGTCATCTACCTCACTGGCTTGAAGCAAGATGCTGCCGTGGTGGTGCTCATCCCGCTCATCCTCTATGGCGTGCGTCTCATTGTGTCGTTCGTCTACGGCATTTTCGGCTTCAAGGAGGTGAACATCAAGAGCAAGATCATCCCGCTTTTGATGGTACTGGCGGCTTTGGTTTGCCTGTGCATTTAAGCAAAAAATCTTGATTTCGTGCAAAAACGGTGCTGAAAAAATCTTGATTTCGTGTAAAAATAGTGCTGAAAAAATCTTGATTTCGTGCAAAAATAGTGCTGAAAAAATCTTGATTTCGTGAAAAAGTTGTATCTTTGCGGATGAAATTCAATAGGATATTGGAAATGAAACGAAAGATTTATAACGAATTGCTTGATTGGAAGCAGAAAGAGCAGGGTGGGGTGGCTCTTATGGTGGAAGGCGCACGACGTGTCGGGAAGAGCTATATCGTGGAAGAATTTGCCAAAAATGAGTACAGGTCCTACATCCTTGTCAACTTTGCCCACATCAGCAGGGACATGAAAGCCGTGTTCGACAATTACCTCAATGAGACGGACTTGTTTTTGAAATTCCTTCAGAATGTGTCTGGAGTGCAGTTGCATGAACGCAATTCGTTGATTGTCTTCGACGAGGTGCAGAAGTATCCTTTAGCTCGACAGGCCATCAAGCATTTGGTGGCAGATGGCCGTTACGATTATATCGAGACGGGTTCGTTGGTCAGCATCAACGAGAATACGGAGGGGATTCTGCTGCCTTCCGAGGAGCGTTCTTTGCCGATGTATCCGATGGACTTTGAGGAGTTTCTTTGGGCGCTTGGCGACGAGATGACCATGCCTTTCATCAGGGATTGTTTCGAGAAGAAAATGCCAATGGGGCCAATGCATCGCAAGGCGTTGACCTTGTTCCGGCAGTATCTCATCGTGGGTGGAATGCCGCAGGCTGTGGCCAAGTATGTAAAGACGGGAAACTTCAAGGAGGTGGATGCCGTGAAGCGCGACATCCTCGCCTTGTATCGGCACAGCATCGACAAGCATTCCAAGGGCTATCGTGAGAAGGTGAAGGCTGTTTTCGACCAGATTCCGGGCGAACTGCAGAAGCATGAGAAGCGCTTCAAGCTTTCGGACTTGGCTGAGGATGCCCGCTTCCGTTCGTATGAAACCTCGTTCTTTTGGCTGCAAGATGCCAAAATCATCAATATGTGTTATGGCGTCACCGAACCGCAGGTGGGCATGAGACTTAGGCAGGACAGCATGACATTCAAGTGCTACATGGGCGACACGGGACTGCTCATTTCACACGCCTTCGACGAAAAGGCCATACAAGGGGAGGAACTGTACCAGAAGCTGCTTTTGGACAAGTTGGAAATCAATTCCGGGATGCTGGTGGAGAACATTGTGGCGCAGATGCTCATGGCAAGCGGCCATAAGTTGTACTTTTACAGCAACCCTTCACGAGAGAACGTTGCCGACCGTATGGAAATTGACTTCCTCGTTGAAAAGCCCACACTGACCAACGCGCACAACATTTGCCCGATCGAGGTGAAATCGGGCAAGAACTATACCTTGTCGTCATTAAAGAAATTCCGCCATAAATTCGCAAAGCAATTGGCGACCCCTTATGTTGTCCATTACCAGGATTACAAGGAAAACGACGGCATCGTCTATCTTCCCATTTATATGGTGTCGTTATTATAGTGGCCGCGCTGGTGTGCCTGTGCGTATAATCCTTTTATATCCAACTGATTGCCAGTCCTTTCTGCTGTAACCCTTATATTACTTATATTAGGAAAAATTTCTTCAAAAAAAGTGCGTTTTTTAGGGTTATTTTTCGTATTTTTGCGCACTCAAAAGACCGTATAATGCCTTATGGTCAAGAGAATAGTATAAAATTTTGATAGTCAATTATTTTGAATAGTAATGAATAGAGATTTACGTAGTAACTTTGAGAACAAAGCAACAGTTTTAAAGGTTGACAATGGTAGCAAAAAGCAGGGGAGAGGCTTGTTTGGCCTGTTCCTCGTGGCTTTTTTTGCGCTTTTCCTGAACGGAAATGTTTGGGCACAAACCCCAATCACCAGTTTAAGCCAGATTACCAGTCCGACTGGCAATTATATCATCACCCAGGATATTACGGGTGGTACTCCGGGTGTCACCACATTCACCGGCACTTTGACCGCCCAGGCCAAGTCCGACGGTACCTTCCCTGTCATTTCTGGTCTGTCCCAGCCGTTGTTTACCACCGTCACGGATGCTCACATCAGCAATATCATGCTGAAAGGAGTGGCCATTAGCCAAAGTGGTAATGTGGGTGCTATTGCTTGCACTGCCAACGGTGCTAGCCGTATCTACAACTGTGGCATCCTGCCAGATGGCATCACGTATGATGCAAACGGCGTGATTACGGGTACGGGCAGCACGGTGGCCAGCTCCAATGGCTACTGCGGCAGCCTTGTCGGTGAACTTGCAGGCAACGCCAGGGTCATCAACTGCTTCAGTTATGCCTTTATTACTGGAGGAACCACGGTTGCGGGCTTGGTGGGTTACATTGGCAACACGGAGATCACGCAGACTAATGTAACAACCGTTCCCGTGGTGGTCAACTGCATGTTCTATGGCGACATTACCGGTGGAACTACGAGATACCCCGTGTATGGTGGAGCGATGATTAAGACTGATTCGCCGAATCATGCTAACACTGGCGTCAATCCATACGACTTCTTCCGTGAGGATGCCACTTTTGATAACTCCTACTTAACAGGAAATGCAAATGATATTAATAAATATAATCGTTCCTGGCCTGTTATGGAGGAATACCTGACCCGCTTTGAGTATTACCGAAGCATCTTCAACAGCAACCGCCGCCTTTGCACTTTTTGGGTTACCGATAAACAATACGGGTCGGCAACAAATCCTCCTACCGCAGATGACGAAGCGTTGATAGCCAAGTGGGTGCTCGACCCCAGCATAGCTCCCTATCCCATCCTGAAAAAGTGGGGCAAGTATCCCTGCATCACCAACCCCGATCCCGAAAAGGTTTGGGATGCTGCCACAGGCACTTGGATACAACGCGCCAACGCTGCTCCCTATCAGGGAAAGAGTTTGGGCACACTGAGCATCACTGTCAATCCTGGTGGTCATGCTTCAAGTGGTGTTACTAGCACTACTATAACCCGAACCATCACGGACATGGATACACTGAACTTCGACTATGGCTATTACAAGGTGCAACTTCCCTATTATAACGAACTTTTCGGTAACCCTTCCAGCAACGACCATGACACTCGTTATGGAGGTAATTACAAAGACTATGTCGTGACGGGTTGGAAAATTACTGGTGTGGGAACGGACGGAACCATCACGGATTACAACCATTTTGAGGCCAATTGGGAACATGGCTATAACTTTGCCGATCGTTATTGCACCGATAAAGACCTTTACAGTGTGAGCAATCGCGTGTTCGCCCAAGGCGGCTATTATTATGTGCCCGAGGGCGTGACCACCATCACCATTGAGGCATACTGGGGCAAGGCCATCTATCTGAACAATACTGGGCACTATATTGACAGGGTGGACATAACCAACTATAGTCCCAGTGGCAACCCTCGTTCAGGCCAACCCTTTGAACCTGCAGGAAAGGTGCCCGAAACATTCCAAAACCAAACGGTTTACCAATCATGGCAAAGTGCTGTCTTGGCACTTGGCCAAGCCACGAATACAAACGGCGTTCTCGACATATCCGTTTATGACCAAGCCATTGTCTTGCTGAACAACTTTCAATGGAGAAACGAGAATCATCGTGTTGGTACTAACATTGAAGGCGGTACTAACAGATGGTTTCCCTACACGATAATGAGCATCGACAGGGATCTTGACAACGAGCCTGACTATTGTTTTGAATTGCAGTTCCGTAGAGAATTTGCTCGTCCTGGCATTCAACCCATCCGTTTCGACTTTTTGCCTGTGCCAGAGTTGGGTATGGCTGTGCGTCATAATAAAAACACAAACACCATTGGTATCTTTATCCCTCAGGGGCATTTCGAAATAACCGAGACCTCGTATATGCACACTACCCAGTTTGAGTATGATGCCAATGTCGGTAAGGTGGAAGCTCCAGTCATACTCAATGGAGGGCATTTTGAACAGATTGTGATTAGGTATGGCTCGACTAGTAGTAACTCCTGGACTCAGGCTAACAAGACAAGCTATATTCTCATGGGAGGACATTTCCGTATGCTTCGCTTTACGCCAGGAGCCCATACAAACCCAAGGACTGGAAATGCATTGGTTCGTCTTTGTGCAGTCAACGCCATTGGTGGTGAGTACCCTGAGTTCTATCTTTCTGGTATTTATCGACCTGACATTAATCCAGGTAATTACTCTTATTTTGTTCAAGGTAATCCACACTGCTACATCAATGGTGGCAAGTACGACTTTGTTGCAGGAGCAGGTTATGACAAAATCCTAGGCAATGTTAGTTTCAAAATAGACCATGCCATCATTGGCGAGTTCTATGGCGGTGGCATCAATGGCTCACAACCTATTGGTGGTAACATCGATGTCACTATCAATAATAGTTTGGTGGAAAAATACTGTGGAGGTCCCAAGATTGGTGCTATGACCAACGGCAAAACCGTCACCACCCATGCCACAGGCACCGTCTTTGGCCGTTTCTATGGTGGCGGCAACGGAGGCACCAGCTATTATCGCGAACAAAAGGAAGATGGTAATATTGATTTTACCGATCCTTCCACTTTGGCATACTGGAATAATCATGGATATAATGTTTTTAATCCCCTTAATACCATCAGTGGTACTAACACTGCTTATGAAGGAACAGGTGACAACAGGGGTTATCATGCCTTGTTTGAGTTCGAGTGTTTTGTGGAGTCCAACGGATTGGGTGACAAACCCACGATTCGTTCCTACCTCCATTGGGCACAGTTTGGCACCACCACTACTGGCGATGTCACCAACATATTAACTGATTGTACGGTTAAAAAGAACTTTTACGGCGGTGGTAATCTCGCCAATGTCAATGGTAAGGTTACTTCAACCCTTACAGACTGTACTATTATGGGCAATGCTTTCGGCGGCGGTTACTCGGGTAGAATCGAGCCTTTCCGCATTCACGACAAGAGCCATCCGCATTTCCCCTATACTGATGGCGCTGGTATCATGCATGATGGATTAAATCGATTAAACTCATTAGACTACATCGACCGTGAATACACCTGGTGCTATCGCAAGTCTCAAACGGAGTTCCTTCCGCAAGGCGTGGTTATCCCAGCAACTGCCAATACGGGAGCAAACGCCACCTTTGAATATGACGGTAAATGGTATGTGCTTACTACTGTCTCACTTGAGCATCTTGGCGCGGTTTCAAGTGACGTTACCCTTACCCTTAAGGGCAATACAGAGATTGGCCATTATGAAGGTGGCAATTTAGTTGGTGGTAACGTGTTCGGCGGTGGGGATGAAAGCGAAGTGGATGAAAATACTACCGTTAACCTGCAAGATGGAGTCATAGTCCGTGGCAACGTCTATGGCGGCGGCAATGAGGGTAAGGTCGGCGGCGACTCGAAAGTGCGCATTCAGGATGAATCAAACGCAACCACGGAACCATAACAGAAGTTAATCATGGAGAAATTACCCATAGGAATGAAACTGAGGCATGAATATTGATAAAAAAAGTGTTAATTATTTAGAAAAAAATTACTAATTTTGCGCGTTTTTTAAAGAATACTATACTTTGTGGGTACGATACAGAGTTATAATGTTGGATATCAATTGTTTTGAATGATGATGAAAAGAAACTTACTTGGTAAATTGAGTAATAGAACTTCGTCCATATTTGTTGGAAACGGTGGCAGAAAGCAGGGGAGAGGCATGCTTGGCCTGTTCCTTTTGTCTTTTTTTGCGGTTTGTCTGGGTGGTAATGTCTGGGGACAGACCCCAATCACTAGTTTGAGTGCTATTGCCGATGATCCAGCTGGCAGTTATATCATCACTGCTGACATCTCGGGTGGTGCTACAGGTGCCAGCACTTTCAGCGGTACCTTGGAGGCAGCCATCAATCCTGCGACGAAGATGCCATACCGCATTAAGAATCTTAGTGCGCCGCTTTTCACTACACTTACAGGAACAGTGAAGAACTTGGTGATAGAGAATGTGAGCATCAGTCAGTCTGGTCAAGTTGGTGCCATTGCCTGCACAGCCAACGAAGCGGCACGCATCTACAACGTGGGTATCCTTGCAGGCAGCGTGGGGAGCACAGGAAATTCGACCGCTGACAATAGCACCGACTGCTGCGGCGGTCTTGTAGGTCTGCTCGATGGTGAGGCTCGCGTTGTCAATTGCTATAGCTATGCCAACATCACTGGCGGCAATCGCGTGGGCGGTATTGTGGGATATAACAACGTGGCTACAACAACCGAAAACAATGGCGCAAATCTGAAAACTATGGTTTTCGGTTGCATGTTCTATGGCAATATCACAGGTGGTGCTAATAAGGCCCCCATTTACAACGGTAAGATTATTACCAACAGAGGAGATCAATCAGGTGTAAGTAATTTCAACTATTTCTGCTCCGAGGCTTCTTATGTGCAAGCCGATGTTATCGATATCCAAACTTATAACTGCGCTTTAGCGGCCGAAGGACGATTCTTGAATCGTTTCGAGTTCTTCCGTCATTTGCTTAATGGCCGTCGCGAACTGGCGGGTTGGTGGGCCACCGGCACCTATAGTGGCAGCGAGATGCTTAAATGGGTGATGATTCCCGACAGCATCGGCACTGACCACCCGTACCCGGTTTTGAAAGTATGGGGCAAATACCCTTCCGTGGTGAATTATGATGCAGCGAACGCAGTCACTGGCAAGCCCCGTAACCAAGGCGGCAAATTGGGTGAATTGTCCGTGAGCATCCGAATGGGTAATGGTGCGGTTTACAATGCACCTACGGGCGCATCCATCGAAACTTCGAGCCTTACCCTTAACATCCTTGATAAGGACACCACGCATTTCAACTACAACTACTACAAAGTTCAATTGCCCTACTATAACGATGTGGGAACCAAGAACTACACAGGCAATCGCGTGGTTGCCGGGTGGAAGATTGTCAGCATCACTGGAGGAACGGAAGGGTCATACACCACTGGCGCTGATGTCACTTACGATGCCAATGGCAACTTGACTGCGACTCCTTATAATTTTGCCGATCGCCATTGCACCAAAAAAGACCTCTATAGTGTTAGTGGTCGCGTCTTCAACCAAGGCGCCTATTGGGATGTGCCCGAAGGCGTGAGGGCCATCACCATCGAGCCTTACTGGGCCAAATGCGTCTATCTGGCCGATGCTTATGTAGATGTAACGTATAACCAGGATATGACTACTGCTTATAATGTCCCTGATGTTGGAGGTGGACAGATTTACACCAATGGCACCAGCTATTCCATTGCAGGAGAAAACCAAGTAGTCTTTACCTCCATGGGCAACGCTATCACAAGTTCGGGTACGGGTACGGCACTTTTTCAGGGTGTGAATAATGTGCAAAACCACACCGTTTATGATTATGCCGTGGTGCTTGTGGGCAATTATCATCATAATAGCAACTTGGATGCAAGTACCTCCAAGCCTTTTACGGTTACTTCTATAGACCTTGATGGCGACAATGAACCTGACTACTCTTATATCCTGCGCTTCAATAGTCGAAATAAGGTTCACCCTGTGAGGGTCGATTTCATCAATGTTCCAGGTCTCGGCATGGCACAAAAATCCACTGGCGGTACGGGTACCTACAATTTCGGTATCATGCAACCGATGGGATGGTTTGAATCTACAAACACATCACTTTTTCGTGAAACTCAGTTTGAGTACGACAATAAAGACAGGAAAGCGTTTCCTTACATCTTGCAGGGTGGGGTAATGGAGCAGTGGGTGTTGGGACAGAGTGCCGGGCATTCTGATAAGACCACCTACTTCCATGTAGGTGGCAATGTATGGTTCAACGAATTCCATCGAGGTAGCCATCAGGACAAGACCTACAATACCACGCATACGCCCATATCAGTCACTGGTGGCGATTTTGATCAGTTTTATCTTACGGGGTTATATACTGGTAATGTTACCAGTTATAATGACAATGCCGAGTGCTATATCAACGGTGGTCGTTTCGGTACGGTGGCAGGCGCAGGCATGGAAGGCATCGGACATCCCACCAATCATACCAACGGCAACATTACATGGTTGATTGACCATGCCGATATCAATGAGTTTTATGCCGGTGGCATTAATGCTGCCAGGCCAGTGGAAGGTAATCTGAGAACCATCATTAGCAACAGCCATGTCAATTTCTTTTGTGGTGGCCCCAAGTTTGGCGATATGAATGTAGGCCGTACTGTGATTACTACGGCTACTGATTGTACCTTTGGTTTTTATTTTGGTGCCGGGTATGGAGGCAATTCTTACAACCGTTATCCTCCATTCAATTATAACGAAGTAATGAATATCGAATGGAACAGATGGGTGAACGGAGAGATACATGTTTCTGGCTATGACCCAAACTATGAAGGTTTCCAGCATCATTACAGCAGCACGTATAATGGAGTTGACACCCAGATTGACTACCAGTTTATTCCTTATTCGAATAATTACAACAACTGTGCGCGTCTCTGGATAGAATACGTGAAGTTCTCGTTGGCTACCACGCGTAGTGTCACCTCCACGCTGACAGGCTGCACTATTGATAGCAGCTTTTATGGCGGCGGCAGCCTTGGTAAAGTTGATGGCCCTGTTGTGTCCGTCCTTGACGGTTGCACGGTGAAAGGCAATGTGTTTGGTGCCGGCTATTCGGCCACACTCCCCAAAATACCTGTAATGAACAAAGGAGGTTTCATTAGAGAGCCTCACTATGACACAAACCTCGGCGCTTTTGTTCCGAATCCTATTTTCCCCGGTACTGTAGAATACACATGGGAACACGCCAATACTGTAAATTCCACGGCAACTGCCATTAACGAAGACAATCACATCCTCTATACCACTGAAGACCTCGCCAAGACCAACCTCGGTTCAGTTTCTGGCAACGTTACACTTACCCTTAAAGGCAATACTACGGTGGGCACCCGCCTTGGAGATGGCACTCTTAAACCAAAAACAGGCAACGTGTATGGTGGTGGCGATGAGAGTGCAGTCAATGCTAGTACGGAGGTGATACTTCGAGAAGGTGCCAATGTTTTAGGCAATGTGTATGGGGGTGGAAATGAAGGCCGCGTTACTGGCGACTCGAAAGTGCTTATCCAGAACGAACAAACCACAACCCCACAACCCTAATGGATAAAACGATTGAAAAGAGCAAGACTTGACACCTTATTAATATATATAGAAGCAATATTGACGAATGACAACAAACAACAAACGACCAATGAATAAGAGATTCGGAAATTTTATACCCAAAGTCTTTTTTGCATCCTTGCTGCTCATTAGTAGTGCGGCGATGGCACAGCGCGCCGAAGACCAGCATGTTTCCGTTGGAGGTAACGTGTTTGGTGGAGGCAAGAAAGCCAATGTGGGCGGCAGCAGCACTGTGCTGATTGACCAGACTGGAGCCATTGTTGGAATCGACGTGTATGGCGGCGGCGAGGAAGCCAAGGTGAATACTATTGATGGCACTACCCCGACAGAGGATAAGTCCACTACGGTCACCCTTCGCATGGGCGATGTCCGTGGCAACCTCTACGGTGGCGGTCTTGGTGTGCGTCCAACAAGCGATGAAGATCCTGGCACACCAGCTGATGTCCTCGGTCCAGTACAGGTCACCATCAACGGCGGAACGGTAGAAGGACACGTATTCGGATGCAACAACTTATATGGCGCACCGAAAAGCACTGTTAACGTGGATGTCATTAAGGATCCGAACAATGTCGTGATGAATCTCCAAAAAAATGTCTATGGCGGTGGTAATCTGGCTGATTATGAAGCTCCTGCAGCGACAACCCAATATCCTAAGTTGCATAACTATCCCGAGGTCAACATCAAGCACGGCACCGTGGGCGGCAGCGTCTTCGGCGGCGGTCTTGGTTTAACAGCAGTGGTCACGGGCAACCCGCAGGTGACTATCGGCGACGACGTTGAAAACCATACAGCTATTGTCAACAATAATGTTTACGGTGGCGGCGATAAAGCATCGGTCACTGGCTATACCTTGGTGACTGTGCAAAATGCAAATTCACAAGTCGTTCAGGATGTCTATGGCGGCGGCAACCAAGCCGATGTATCAGGCTCTGACACTGTGAATATCCTCAACGGAAAGGTCAGGAGAGACGTCTATGGCGGCGGTGCCTTAGCCAATGTGGGTACCGATGGAGACGACAATACCGTTGTCAATGTCCTTGGCGGCACTGTCAGCGGTGACGTTTACGGCGGCGGTTTGGGACAGAAAGCTGTAGAGGATGATCCTGAAACTGATGAAGACGAGTCTCAACCTGCTATTGCGGCAGTAGTCAATGGCGTGGTGACCGTTAACATCGGCTTTGGTACGGAGAATACAACCACTCATTTTGCCAATGATGATGTTGTAGGCAGCGCCACTATTGGAGGTTCCGTTTTCGGTTGCAACAACGCCAACGGCACGCCGACAGACAATGTGACGGTGAATATCTTCCAGACTGCACATTCTACAAAAAATGAGGCCAATTATCATCATAATGATTCCACTTTCGCTATCTACCAAGTATTTGGCGGTGGTAACCAAGCCCACTATTTGCCTCTTTCCAATGACAAGAAAACCACAGTGCATGTCTGGACTTGCAACAATACAATAGAGTATTTGTACGGTGGTGGCAATGCTGCCGACGTAGGTAACTCAACTACCAGTAGTGCAGATGCCGTTATCATCGATGGTGGCCGCATTGGCTGGGTTTTCGGCGGCGGCAATGGATACAGTGAAACTAATAACCACACTAATCCTGGCCAACCGAACTATAACCCTGGAGCCAACATTTTCGGTGACGCAAGTGTCACCTACCATGCAGGCGACCTCATCTATCTCTTCGGAGGTAGCAACCAATATGGTAACATTTCTGGTTCAAAGACGGTGGACATCCTCAGCGATGGACAATGTGTTTACGACAATCGTATTGCCGAGCTTTATGGTGGCAACAATGAGGCTCCTGCGACTGGCGATGTCACGCTCACCATGGACTGCCCCGATGCAGGTAGTTACCCTTGTACAATCAACTACCTTTTTGGCGGCTCGCGTAAAGCCGACATCAGCGGCAATGTAGTGCTGACTGTTAATGGTGGTCTCTATGACTACGTTTTCGGTGGCAACAACATAGATGGCACTATCAATGGTGATGTCACTCTCAACCTTTTTGGCGGCACCATCAATGAAGCTGCCTTTGGCGGCAACAACCTTGGTGGCGCAATCAATGGCAAGATTACGGTCAATATGCTTGACCAAGGGCCTTGCCCTCTTATTGTGCATAACATCTACGGTGGCGGCAACCTTGCTGCCTATACTCCGACTACAGCGGGTGCCTATCCTGAGGTCAACCTTATTCATGGTACAGTTTCGCAGAAAGAGATTACTTCAGGCGGCACTACCACCTACACGGACGGCAATGTTTACGGCGGTGGTTTAGGTAATACGGCTACTGTCACTTCCAACCCAGTTGTCGCTGTTGGCTATAATGCCAGCACCATGGCTGATCTCGTGAACAGCCTTCTGCTTCCAAGCACTTCATTTGTTGAATCCACTGTCAGTGTTGAGGGCAATGTTTACGGCGGTGGTGATGCGGCTGCGGTTTCGGGTACCACTTCTGTGACGGTGCAAGAGGCTGCTACTACATCCAACTTCACAGCTAGTTCTATCGTCGGCAACGACATTTTCGGCGGTGGCAACCTGGCCGACGTGTCGGGTTCCACCACGGTGAACGTCACGGGCGGCACTGTTACCTATGATGTATATGGCGGCGGCGCATTGGCCAACACTGGCGGTTCCAACGTCACTTTATCGGGTGGTACTGTTCAGGATATTTACGGCGGCGGATTGGGTAATGACACCCATCCTGCTGCGGTAAATGGTGCGGTGCAAGTCACGGTGAACGATGGAGTGGTCAGGGATGTCTTCGGTTGCAACAATGTCAAAGGAGCTCCGCAAAGCACCGTCAGGGTCGATATCAACAACAATGTTACGAGAAACGTCTATGGCGGCGGCAACCAGGCATCGTGCGGTGTCAGCCCCGAAGTATATATTAATAAAGGTACAGTGGGTGGCAGCGTGTTTGGCGGTGGCCTCGGCACTACCGCTACTGTCGCAGGCGAACCCAGTGTGACCATCGGTGACCTGACTGAAGGACACTCTTCATATCAGGCTATCGTCACTGGCGATGTGTATGGCGGCGGCGACATGGCTGACGTGAATGGTACTACCACTGTGCTGGTGCAGAAATGCAACACCCTCATCAATGGCGATGTGTACGGAGGAGGTAATGCGGCCGATGTCGAGCAGAATGATGGTGCTGGCGGCACGACCAGTGTTACTGTTACTGGCGGCACTATCACAGGCACCGGTCATGGTATGGTGTTTGGCGGCGGCCACGGCGACAAAGACGCTTCTCCGGCAGTTTCAGCCAATGTGGCAACCAGCACTAGCGTTGAAATCAAAGGCGGTACCATTTATCAGGTGTACGGCGGTTCCAACAGCATGGGAACCATCAATGGCGGCAACTCGGGCGGCATCAATGTCTTGGTCAACAAGGCCAGTGACGCTTGCGAACTGCATATCAACGAAGTCTATGGCGGCGGCAACTATGCGGCAAGCCAAGCCGGAAGCATTGACATCCAATGCACGGGTACTGTTGAAAACGCTAACGAAGGCATTAACTACGTTTACGGTGGTGCCAACCGTGCTAATGTCACAGGCCCCATTGAGCTGTCTATCGATGAAGGCCGTATCGACTATGTGTTCGGTGGCAACAATAACAGCGGTTCTATCACGGGTGATATTACCGTCAATATCGAAAAGAAGGCCAACCCTTGCGTATGGGAGGTTGGTGATGTGTTCGGCGGTGGTAATCTGGCCATTTATGGCGGTACACCAGAGGTCTATGTGAAAAACGGCACCGTTGCCAATGTCTTTGGTGGCGGCAACGGCGATCCCTTAAGCACCACACAAGAACCTGGCCAAGTGGCTGGTACGAATGTCACTATCGGCGATGCCACTGAGGGCTATTGTGCTATTGTCACAGGCAATGTTTACGGCGGTGGCAATGCGGCTAAGGTGGCTGGCAGCACCATCGTAACTTATAACGATGAAAATACTTCTAGCTCGGTCGCCAAGCTCTTCGGAGGTGGCAACCAAGCTGGTGTCACGGGAACCACTACGGTTACCTTGACTAACGGAACAGTGGTCACAGGTGTTTATGGTGGCTGTAATGAAAAAGGCAACGTTGCAGACGACATCACCGTGAACATCGATGGCGGCACCGTCGGTTCCGAAGATAACCTTACTGGGAGCTCTCACATCACTGGTAATGTGTTTGGTGGCGGCTTCGGTGGTTATGAAAATGCAAGCAACCCTGGCACCACCACTTCTGGTGATGTTGAGGTCAACATCAACGGTGGCACCATCTGGGGCGACGTCTATGGCGGTTCGGCCTTCGGAAGTGTTAATGATGATGCGAATGACAAGACCACCGTCAACATCAGCGGCGGTATCCTTGAAACAGTGGTTGGAACAGAAAACGGCTTCCCCTCCTACACGGGCGGTAATGTCTATGGTGGTGGCTTGGGTGAAGCTGGAGATGCAAATGTCGCCAAAGGCCAGGTCAACGGCAAGGTGTTTGTCAACATCGGTTCGGGCGTTATGGATACGCAAGACCCGAGATTTACTTCGGAGACTTCAGGTAACGCTACCATCAAGGGTAACATCTATGGCTGTAACAACACCAATGGTTCGCCGCAGCAGGATGTCGTCGTGAACGTCTATAAGACGCATCATACACAAGGTGAGGACGATATAGAAAGTTTAGGATATGCCCTCCACAATGTGTTTGGCGGTGGCAACAAGGCTAACTTTATGGTTGAGGGAAAGACACCTACCGTAAACATCTACGGATGCGACAACACCATTGAACGTACCTTCGGCGGCAGCAATGCGGCGGCATCAAATACGGTGACCACCATGATCCAAGGCGGACATATCCATGAGGCCTACGGTGGCGGTAATGGTGAGGTTACCGCAGCTGACATCCACGGCGACGTCAACCTGAATATCCACGGCGGACGCGTTGATCAGTCGTTCGGCGGCAGTAACCGACAAGGCAACATTTCGGGCCATTCTTTTGTCACCATCGACGGTGCGGGTTGTGGCGGAGAAACTGAAGTTGAGGAGTTCTTCTGCGGAGGTAACTTTGCCGATTACGAAGGCGATATTGATGCCACCATCCAGTGTGCCGATGGCTTGTATATCCATAATCTCTATGGCGGCTGCAAACAGGCCGATGTCTTGCCCAGTGGCGAGCAAATCGGTAATGTGCATCTTAAAGTTTATGGCGGCACCTACGACAATATCTTTGGCGGCTCGCAAGGAAGACGTCCAGGAACAAACGGAACAGGAGATCAGGGTGAATCCGCCGATATTAATGGCTCCATCCTCCTCGAAATCTATGGTGGCAAAGTAAACAATGCCATTTATGGCGGCAGTCACATTTTGGGCAAGGTCAAGGGAACCATTACCGTCAATATCGAAAACGGAAACTCAGAATGTGAACTCGATTTGTCCGTAACCGATGTCTATGGCGGCGGCAACGAGGCAGACTATGACACCGCACCTACGACCGGTACAAATGAATATCCCTACACCCATCCCAATTACCCGGTAATCAATATCAAGAACGCCACTGTGAGGAACGTGTTTGGCGGCGGCTATAAGGCCGAGGTCAAGGGCAACCCGCAAATCCATCTCAAAGAAAAAGCCAAGGTGCTCGGCAACGTGTATGGCGGCGGCAACATGGGTGAAGTGTTCGGCAGCCCGAAAGTGAATGTCGACGGCAAAGACACCACGCCGAACCCACACGTGATTGGACAACCACATGATGAATAATAATTGATGGACGACATGAAGAAACTATCAAATATACCCAATAGTGATTTGAAAATGAGAAGGAGCAACATAAATATGAAAACAATGGTACAACGCTTGGCAATATGTTGTCTTTTACTGTGGTGTTTCATGGGAAGCACGATGGCCCAGACCGACAAACCGTATGTCATCAAGTCGAATGACACTATTTGGAACAATCCTGAAGACCACAGTCAAGGTTATAGTAGCATTGAAAGCCACTATCTGACCCACGCACTTACGGATGTCACTACTTTCGACCCTGAGACCTGTATTTGGTATTCCGGCCCCGTGTTTAACGTCTCCGGTACCCACCACAACTATTATTTCATTGAATCTGTCCCGGGCCAGGCTGACAAGTACCATTTCCTTTCGGCACCCTTGGCGGATAACCAACCCTTGGGCGTTTCTGCCGACCTGCCCACCACTTCCCATCTGAAAAACCCCGATGAAATCTACTACTTCTACGATTGGGACCAGGATGCGTTCGGCGGCGGTTTGGCCCGTGGTCACGACGACAACGGCTGGTGGACGGTGCACTGGGTGTCCTATAACAAGCAAGAACACAAATGGGAGACATCAGAAGATCAGTATCATTTTTATGACGCGCCTGGTGCTGCGAGATACCGTGAGGTGGCCATCACGTCGCATGAAATCACTATCGTTGAGGGAACCGAAAGTGGCGGTATTGCCTCTATGACACCGGCAACGGTAGAGATGGACTATGTAGCGAGTCCGTTGACCCAGCAAGTTTTTGCTGCTTCGGTGAGTGCATATACGTATGTTTATATTCCGGCTTATATTACTTATAATTTCGAAGGAGTTAACCATTATTTCTATGATGATGGTCAAGGTCAAGGTGTAATGGAACATGGAGACATCCCTGGCCAACAATCAAGTGGAAATAATACTACTTGGACTTATGAGTGGAAACTTACGGGTGAGGGGGCACAATTCCTCTCGTTTGCCTCGGGAAGCGATGTGTTGACCACGGATGCAACATCTCCGACGGTCTATTATCGTCACGAGAATACGCAAGGCCACAAATGGGCGACGCTGACGCTTACCGTTACTTATGCTGACGGTTCAAAACTGGTGAAAACCTCTTCGATTAATGTTAAAACCGTGTGCCAAAATCCGGCACAGGCCGCGGCACCCGTGGTTAACCACAATGACGTTACCGTATCGTGGTATCCCACCGCAACCCAATATAAGGTGGAATGGAAGAAAGCTTCAGAAGAGAACTGGAATAACGCACGTTCGGCAGAAGTCGGCAATGTCACTTCCTATACCATCCACGATTTGGAGCAAGTCCAATATGACTATAGAGTGATTGCCAAGTGTGGTGATGAATACTTGGATCCTCCGACGAGTCCTACAGGTACATTTACTCCTGAAGAGGCTCCCGACTTGATGATTTACGGTTCT
>CAMYYV010000011.1 GCA_947303625.1 uncultured Bacteroidales bacterium
CCGTAGCAACGGTTGAGCAAGGAACGGATGAAGTTGACCGTGTCGAACGACGTCCAGTCCAGAGGTTTGTCGATGAGGATGACCTCGCCTTCTTCGAAATGAAACATGGTTTTTATTTGACTTCGGGACTTCGGGACACGAGACGCGGGACGATTTTCATGTGATGGAAGGTCTCGGGTCCCGTGTCTCGCAGTCTCGTGTCCATTATATTATGTACGGTAACACGATGGCCAGCACACCCACGATGGCGCAGTACACGGCGAACCAGATCAGCTTGCCTTTCTTCACCAAATTGATCATCCACTTGCAGGCGAAGCAACCTGTAACGAAAGCGGCGATGAAACCGATGAGTAGTACCCATGTGGGAGTTGCTGCCGATGCAGCGATGGTGGCCGCTTCTTCAGCGGAAGGGAAAAACAGGTCTTTGGCATCCAAGAGAGCCTCGCCGAGGATGGGCGGGATGACCATGAGGAAGGAGAACTGGGCGAGTTTTTCTTTTTTGTTGCCGAGAAGCAAACCCGTCGCTATAGTAGAGCCAGAGCGCGACAGTCCCGGCAACACGGCGCAAGCTTGCGCGATGCCGATGATGAAGGCATGCACGGGTGTGATTTTTTCTTTCTCACGAGGTTGGGCAAAATAAGAAAAGGCTAACAGTCCGGCTGTGATTAGCAGGCAGATGCCTACGACGAGCAGACCCGAGCCAAATATCTCTTCCACCTTGTCCTTGAAGAAGAAGCCCACAATCATGACGGGAATCATCGAGACGAGGATGTTGACGATGTATTTTGTGCCGTCGTTCCATTTGAATTTGAAGAGGTCCTTGAAGAGCCAGGCGATTTCTTTCCAGAGAATCAGGCAGGTGCTCAATACCGTGGCGATGTGCACGATGATGGTGAAGTCCAATGCTTTCTCAGGGTCGACATCAAAAAGATACTGTCCGATGGCGAGGTGGCCGCTGCTGCTGACGGGCAAGTATTCCGTCAAGCCTTGAATGATACCGAGTATTAATGCTTCTATCCAGTTCATAGTTCGATATTTTTAATGCTGAATGTGGAATGCTGAATGCTGAAATCGCGGATTCGACGAAGTCAATGGAAGCGAAGCCCAGCGTCGCATTGCGACATTCTGCATTCTGCATTCATAATTCCGCATTTATTTTTTCCCTTTCCAAAAGATTGCGACTATCTCAACTACAAAGCCCGCCAAGACCAGGATGGGAGCCAAAGTGATGCGTTTGAAACTGAACATTTCCTGGTTGAATACGTCAGGGTCGGTCGATCCGCCGCCAATCATTAGGACAAAGCCTACCACGATGAGAACGATACCGATAAGCACAAAGATGTAGTTTATGGTGCCAAAGGGCATGACTTTTTGTTTGTCAGCCGTTTCGATAGGTTTTGCGGTGGTCTTTTTTATTTCTTTTGCCATGATATGTTTTGTTTAATTATTCTGTCAATACGGGCCCTTCGACAGGCTCAGGGGCCCTTGGTTTTTATGCGTATAATTGGTCAACGTCAGCATGGAGGTATTTCCGAAGGGCGAGTCGGGTGGAGAGCCCGCCCAGCAGCATGCCTAAGACGATGATGCCGACGAAGATGCAAATGATTATAGTATAGTCTTGTACGATTGTCAGTTCGGGAAGGCGTTTGGTGAGTCCGTAGAGCAACAGCGCCAAGAAAGCATCAGCGATCAAACCTCCGAAGAAGCCCTGCAAGACACCGCTGCGGATGAAAGGACGGCGGATGTATGCTGGCGTGGCACCTACGAGCTGCATGCTACGCACGAGGAATCGTTTGGAGTAGATACTGAGGCGTATGGTGTTGCGTATCAGTGTGATGGCGATGATAAGCAACACGAGGCTGGCCACCATTAGCGCGATGCCGATGCGGTTCACGTTTTGGTCGATGAGGCCGACGAGCGACTTTTGGTAATAGATCTCCTTGACGTTGTTGTTTTTGAGCAACTGGGCTTTGAGGGCGGTGATGCTGTCGTTGTTGGCATAGTCGGCGTTGAAACGTACGTCGATGGAGGGGAGGAGAGGGTTCTCCTCGTTGCCGAGCCATTGCAGGAAGTCTTCGCCGAGGTCTTCGCTCAGGCGGCGTATGGCCTCTTCCTTGGTGATGTATTCTGTCGACTTCACGGCTGGCATGGCATCGAGTTGCTTTTGCAGCTTGAGTATGTTGTCTTCCTTCACGTTGCTGTTCATCACTACCTCGAAGCCGATGTTCTCCTTGAGATGGTTAGAGAGTTTCTGCGCATGCATCATAAGCAGGGCAAACATGCCTAATAGAAAGAGTACCAGTGCAATACTCATCAGCGACATGAAATACGACCCAGCAACGCGGCGTTTGTTTGAACTCTTTTCAGACATCCTTCTAACGATTCATCATAAATGAAACGGCAAAGATAAACATTTTATGCGGCTCAGAATATAAATTTGACTACGTCGAAATAAATTTTCTATTTTTGTAGTTTCAAAACCCAATACTATGCAAGTACTGAAATCCAACATACGCACCGACTCCGCGGAGTTCAAGCAGAACGAGAAGAACTTCCTCGCACTGATGGCGCAATACCGCGAGGCGATGGCGGCCTCGATGCAAGGCGGCGGCGAGAGCGCCATTGCCAAACACAAGAAACGCAACAAGTTGCTCGCTCGCGAGCGCATCGACCTGCTCATCGACCCGAACACACCCTTCCTGGAGCTGTCGCCGATGGCAGCCTATGGCACCTATAACAACGACTTCCCCTCGGCGGGCATCATCACGGGCATCGGTGTCATCCAAGGGCGCGAGGCGGTCATCGTTGCCAACGACGCCACCGTGAAAGGCGGCACCTATATGCAGTACACGGTGAAGAAACACCTGCGTGCCCAGGAGATTGCCATGGAGAACCATTTGCCCTGCGTCTATATGGTCGACAGCGGCGGTGCCTTCCTTCCCGAGCAGGACACCGTCTTCCCCGACCGCGACCACTTTGGGCGTTTCTTTTACAACCAAGCACGCATGTCGGCCATGGGCATCCCGCAGATCGCCATCGTGATGGGTATGTGTACCGCTGGTGGCGCCTATGTGCCGGCCATGAGCGACGAGACCATCATCGTGCGCAACCAAGGCACCATCTACCTCGGCGGTCCGCCGTTGGTGAAGGCCGCCACGGGTGAGGTGGTCACGGCAGAGGAGCTGGGTGGTGGCGAGATGCACACCTCGGTGTCGGGTGTAGCCGATCATCTGGCCGAGAACGACCAACACGCCTTGCAGATCTGCCGCAACATCTTCAAGACTTTGGAGAAGAGCCACCGCCAGAAGTTGGATATGTTGCCAGTGGAAGCACCTATATATGACCCGCACGACCTCTATGGTCTCGCGCCCATCGACTTCCACAAGCTCGTCGACCCGAGAGAAGTCATCGCCCGTATCGTCGACGGAAGCCGCTTCCAAGAATTCAAGTCGAGGTATGCCACCACCATCGTCTGCGGCTTCGCCCATCTGATGGGCTTCCCCGTGGGCATCATCGCCAATTTCGGTGTGTTGTTCTCAGAGTCAGCCCTGAAAGCCACCCATTTCATCGAGTTGTGCTGCCAGCGCAACATCCCGTTGGTGTTCTTACAGAACATCACGGGTTTCATGGTGGGCAAGCAGTACGAGCAAGGCGGCATCGCCAAGGACGGCGCCAAGATGGTTCATGCCGTGAGCAATGCCAACGTGCCCAAGTTCACGGTCATCTTCGGTGGCTCGTTTGGCGCAGGCAACTACGGCATGGCAGGTCGCGCCTACAGCCCGAGGCTGCTCTTCATGTGGCCCAACGCCAAGATCTCCGTCATGGGTGGCGAACAAGCCGCCAGCGTTCTTGCTACCGTCAAGGAAGACCAATACAAATACAAAGGCCTCGAGGTTCCGACCGACGAAATCGCCAAGCTGAAGAAAGAAATCCTGGCCAAGTACGACTACGAAGGCTCGGCTTTCTACAGTACCGCCCGCCTCTGGGACGACGGCATCATCGACCCCATCGACACGCGCAAGATTCTCGCCTTGGGCATCGCGGCCTCCTTGAATCAGCCCTTCCCGCCGCAGCAGTTTGGTGTGTTCAGAATGTAATTGCCTTGTAGAGACGCGATTCATCGCGTCTCCAAGTTGATATTTACAGCAAATTTTTCGTCGACAGCAACCCACAGGCAGCGTCGATGTCCTGTCCGCGGGAGGCGCGGATGGTGGCGATGATGCCTTTCTCGTTTAAGGCATCGCGGAACCAAGTCATGGTGGCGGTGTCGGGGCTCTTCAGCGGGATGCCGGGCACGGCGTGATACTTGATCAGATTGAAACGGCAACGGGTGCTGCCTAATAATCTCGCTATCTCCTTGACGTGGTCCTTGCTGTGGTTAAGGTCTTTGAAGATGATGTACTCGAACGAGAGGCGGCGTTGGCCGTGCCAGTCGTGTTGTCTGACGGCGTGGATGACCTCCTTGATGGGATAGCTCTTCTCGATGGGCATCAGCTTGAGACGCTCGTCGTGGAAGGGACTGTGCATGCTGATGGCGAGGTTGCACTTCGACTCCTCCAGGAAACGCTTGAGGTTAGGGATGAGGCCGCTGGTCGACACGGTGATGCGCGTCGGGCTCCAGCCCAAGGCCCATTCTTGCGTGAGGATGTCGAGCGAGCGCATCAGGTTGTCGTAGTTGGCCAAAGGCTCGCCCATGCCCATGAAGACGATGTTGGTCAGCGTGTCGAACTCGGGCAGGCTGAGAATCTGGTTCATGATTTCGGCCACGCTGAGGTTCTTCTGGAATCCCTGCTTGCCCGTGGCGCAGAAGAGGCAGTCCATCTGGCAGCCCACCTGCGTGCTGACGCATAGCGTGGCGCGCTCACGGTCGGGGATGTAGGCCGCCTCGACGAAATGCTCACCGGCAGGGAAGAGGTATTTCTTCGTGCCGTCGGTCGACACTTGCTCCTTGACGGGGGCTTTCAGCCCGGTATCATAATGCTCAGCCAACAGCGCCCGCGAGGCCTTGCTGAGGTTGGTCATGTCGTCAATGGAGGCGCAATGTTTGTTGTAGATCCAGTCCACGATTTGCTTGCCCGTGAACTTGGGCAGTGCCAGCTGTTCGACCACCTCCTGGATCTCGGCGGGGGTCTTGCCTAATAGTATCTGTTTTTCTTCCATGCGGCAAAATTACGTTTTTTTTTACTACCTTTGCCCTTTCATTTTATCCGTATCAACCTAAAACATCCGACCATGAGAAAAAAGACGCTGTTTTGCTTGTTTATGGCTGCTATACTGGCCCTTCCGATGACGATGCTGGCCCAAAAACTAGATAACGCCGTTAAGGTGCAAAGCCCTGACGGACAGCTGGAGTTGAGTTTCGCTGTCGTTGACGGTGTGCCGCATTACGCCCTCGATCGCGCTGGGAAACCCGTGGTGCTGCCCTCAAAGATGGGCTTCACTCTCGAATGGCGCGACGACCTTGCCCATGCCTTCGTCCTCAAGGACACGAAATACGACACTTTCGACGAGACCTGGGAACCCGTCTGGGGCGAAGAGTCACAGATTCGCAACCATTATAATGAGATGCTCGTCACCTTGGAGCAGCCCATCGGCAGCGTGGAGAGCATGGACCACTCCACTGAGAAAAAGGCCACGGTGATGCAGATACGTTTCCGTCTCTACGACGACGGCCTTGGCTTCCGCTATGAGTTCCCGATGGAGAATGCCTTGGTCTATTTCTGGGTCAAGGAGGAGCTGACCGAGTTTGCCATGGCGGGTGACCACACTGCTTGGTGGATTCCTGGCGACCTCGACACGCAGGAATACAACTATACCGAGTCACGGCTGTCGCAGATCCGTGAGTTATGGGATGGCAGCCACAAAGACGGTGGCTGGCCGTGGACAGCGTTCTCGCCCACGGGTGTGCAGACCGCCATACAGATGAAGACCGACGACGGCCTCTACCTCAACATCCATGAGGCTGCCACGCTCGACTTCCCCACTATGCATCTCGACTACGACGATCAGAATAGGGTCTTCCGCGCCTTCCTCTGCCCCGATGCCACAGGTTATAAAGGTCGTGTCCAAGCACCTTTCAACATGCCTTGGCGCACCGTCATGGTGACCACCTCGGCCACCGACGCCTTGGCTTCGCGTCTCATCCTTAACCTCAACGAGCCTTGCGCTCTTGAGGATGTCAGCTGGATCCACCCGGTGAAATATATGGGCGTGTGGTGGGAGATGATCTCGGGCAAGAGCAGCTGGTCCTACACCAACGACTTCCCCTCAGTGAAGCTGGGTGTGACCGACTATGAACATGCCACTCCTAATGCCAACCATGGCGCCAACAATGCCAATGTGCGCCGTTATATCGACTTCGCTGCCGCCAACGGCTTCGATGCCCTCCTCATCGAAGGATGGAACATCGGATGGGAAGACTGGTACGCCAAGCAGAAGGACTTCGTCTTCGACTTCCTCACGCCTTATCCCGACTTCGACCTGCCCGCTTTGAACAAATATGCCCACGAGAAGGGCATCCGTCTCATCATGCACCACGAGAGCTCAGCCTCCACGCTGAACTACGAGCGATGGTTGGAGAAGGCCTACACCTTGATGAACCAATATGGCTACGATGCCGTGAAGGGCGGCTATGTGGGCACTATCATCCCCTTCGGCGAAGGTCACTACAGTCAGCCTATCAACAACCACTATCACTATTGTATCACCGAGGCCGTCAAACATCATATCATGGTGAACTCGCACGAGGCAGTGAGACCTACGGGCCTCTGCCGTACCTGGCCCAATATGATCGGCAACGAGAGCGCGATGGGCACGGAGTTCCGTGAGCGCATCAACCCAGGACATACCACCATATTGCCCTTCACGCGCCTGCAAGGCGGCCCCATGGACTACACCCCTGGCATCTTCGAGACCGACATGGGCAAGATTGTGCCTTGGGGCGGTAAGATGCGTACCACCATTTGCAACCAACTGGGCTTGTATGTGACCTTCTACTCTCCCCTCCAGATGGCTGCCGACTTCCCAGAGCACTACGCACAACACATGGATGCCTTCCAGTTCA
Source organism: uncultured Bacteroidales bacterium (assembly GCA_947303625.1). Lineage (GTDB taxonomy): Bacteria > Bacteroidota > Bacteroidia > Bacteroidales > F082 > Limimorpha. The sequence goes on from CAMYYV010000011.1 coordinate 7,064, forward strand.
TCAAGGACGTGGCCGTTGACTGGGACAAGAGCCTTTATCTCATGGCCGAGCCGGGCGCCTATATCGTCACGGCGCGCCATCCCAAGCTGTCAACCTTGAATAAGGCTGCAGAGGGTGTCGGTACTTTGCCCGACGGCAAGAAAGGCGTAGTCTCCAACGCCACCAAGTTTGTGTATGACCTGCCCGACGATGCCACCATCGAAGATTTGTGGCATGCCACGCCGCACGATGTGTGGTATGTGGGTGGCATCACCGACGAGAATGCTCGTGAGGTGGAGGTGAAGCTTAACTTCCTGAAGCCTGGCGTGAAATATGAGGCCACCATCTATGCCGATGCTAAAGACGCCAGCGGCATCCCCGATGAGCACTACAACGCGCAGGCCTACACCATCACCAAGAAGACGGTGACGTCCAAGTCGACGCTGAAGCTCAGGATGGCGCCGTGCGGCGGATTCGCGGTGTCGTTGAGAGCGCTGTGAAATAAGTAAAACTTTGAAAGTGAATCTTTAAGAATGAAAAAAATGAACATCATTATCTGTCTGTTGGCGGCTTGGCTTGCCATGCCTTCGTGCGGCACCCCGTCAGCAAATGAAAACGACAACACCGTCTCTGGGAAAGAGCTTTGCGATACAATCGACATGCCTCGTCCCGACAGTGCCACCTTCTATTCTGAAGTTGTGAACAAGAAGAATTGTTTCATCCTTATCTCGAAGCCCGAGTTTCGCCTCTATGTGTGTGAAGTGGTGGGGACCGACACGGTGAAACGTGTGCATTATCCCGTTTGTGTGGGTAAGGCCAAGGGTCAGAAGCAGAAGAAAGGCGACATGAAAACACCAGAGTGCACGTTCGATAAGCCGTTCACCATTACAGAGATTGTCGATGCCTCCAAGTGGACACACGATTTCGGTGATGGCCGTGGTAGCATCCTTTCATACGGCCATTGGTTCATGCGTCTGAAGACCCCTGGTCATTCGGGCATCGGCATTCATGGTAGTACCAACAACGAGAACTCAGTGCCAGGTCGTGGCAGCGAGGGCTGCATCCGTCTTCGTGACGAAGACTTGATTCAGCTAAAAGAAAACTATGCTTTTGTCGGGATGCGGGTAGTCATCCTCCCCGACGAGGAATGACGGCGCGTTTATTCAACTGGACAGAAGAATTGCCAGTCTTCTTGATAGGTCCAGTTGTTGGTGGGGGTGCAGACGCTAAAACTTTGGTTGCCTCCTATCTTTTTCAGACGAGAGAGTAGTTCGCGGTTTTGGTCGAGGTGCTCCGAGAACTTACCGTTTTCGATGACTACGTAGTCGTAGTCCCAGCCGAGGGCGTTCTCAAGCCAGCCGTCTTCGTCCCACATCATCGTGTAGCCTTTGCGCCCCATCTGGATGAAGGGACCGTTTTGCGCATAGCCGTAAAGACAGAGAATCTTAGCGTCGCGCGAAATGCCGAGGGAGTCAAGCACCTTGTCGGCGTCTTTGAAGCGGGTGTAGGAGACGAGGCCGTCGTTCTCCATGGCACGCCGTTCTACTTGCATCGTTTGTGCACCGCGAATCCAAAAGAAACATAATATTACAGCGATTGTGGCTCCAACGATTTTTGCAGACAACCGCCTGACCGGGATTTGTCGCAACAGCAGAATAACGGCAAAGATAAAAGGCAGGAAAAATGTGTCCAAAAGGTAATAGTCGTGGAAAGGCATCTGTTGCATCATGGCCACGGCAAACAGCAGGCATCCGAAGGTCTCGATGAGCACCAACCACCAGAGGGAGAGCGGGGTGGGGCTGTCTGTTGAGGAGGTCTTGCCGTGCTTGAGGTTTTTGTTTTTCTTCTTTTTGACGATAGCCACCACCAAGGCGGTTATAGCCAACGCTGCAACGACAAGATATTGTAGCCGTTGGAAGTAATGGAACGTCCATCTGTGATAGGTGTCGGCGACCAATTCCGTGAAGTCTTGCCAATTTTCAGGCGGCACCAGCTGACCGAGGAAAATGGTCCCGTGGAGATTGCGCAGGTGCCTGTTCCATAGGAAATAAGCTAAAAATATTGCCACTGAGACCGATATACTGGGTAGCTTATCGGGCAGGGTGCTCTCCTTGCGGATGATACGCAGCAACTCGAAACAGAGGATGGCGATGAGCTCAATGGCGAAGGTGGTGCGCATGAGCAGGGCCACGGTAAGGAAGGCGAGGCCCAGATGGAAATGCCGTCGTCGGTTGTCTTCGTAATACCTCAGATAGAACCAGAGACCGATGATGCCCATTGTGAGGGCGGGGATGCTGGGAAGGAAGCCGTTGCTATAGTAGACAAACACGGGTGAACACAAAGCCACGAAGGTGACAAACAACGACTTGGTAAATTTCTTGGTCACCTCAAAAGCGATACGATAAACAAACAAAAGACCTGTCATAGCCCATAAGAGCGTCCAAAGGCGGAACACCCAAGGCGAGGTGGTGCCAAACAGCTTCATCAGAAGGGCGACGACATATTCGTGGATGGGAAAGTCGGCGGAGGTGATGGTGGTGGCAGAGGGCTCTTGCCACCAACTCGGGAATTGTTTATTGTACACCATCGTCTCGGGATGGAACAGGTCGAAGCCGTTGTCGATGAAGCCAAGGGCGAGGGCATAGTGGTCTTGCTCGGCCCAGGCATGGATGTGGGTGGGGTATTCGTCCATGTAGTTGCGCTGAAGGAACAACAATGCCAATCCGATGACCAGCAATGGGATGGGAAGTATGATCCGAAAACGTTTCATGACGGCGAGGCTTAGAGTTCCCAAGGATCAGCGAGGTCGATGTCCCAGCCTGCTTTGAGTTCAAGCGGGTCTTTGTATTCGATGACGGTCTCGGGCAGCGTGCGGCGATGGTAGTTGCCTGTGCTCCATTTGCCGTTGCCGTCGGCGTCCAAGAGGGCGCGGAGCTTGTATTTGGCTGGCATGAGGTATTCGAACATCACCTCCTGTTTTTGGGTGATAGTCTCTTCTTTCAGCACCTTGCCGCTTTCGTTGGTGAGCTGCACCACAACTTGTTTCATGCCAGCAGGCGGCACCACTGTGATGTATATGTTGCCGTATTCATCGTCGGTCAAGATATGAAAATCTGCTTTGATGCGTTCGTTGGTGCGGCCTCGGATGCCCCAAAACACCGAGTCGGGAATCTCGAAGCTGTAGATCTTTTCGGCGGCAAAAGGTGTGACGAGGCGGTATTTCATGCCGTGTTCGTCGGCAGGCTCGAGAGCGAGGGTGTCGTAATAGATGAGGGTGTCGCATTTGAAAACGGACGAGTCGCGCATCGTGTAACGTACGATGGGTTCGGAGAAGGACAGGATGAGGTCCTCGCCAGGGATGAGGCCGCCTTTGCCAAGCAGGTTGTTGTCGACTTTCAAGGGTTCTGTCTTCTTTTTTCGTGTCTTCTTGTCCTTGAATTTTAAGCTGTAGTGCGACGAGTCGTTGACGACGGTGTCGTATTTTACCTGCACCCATAGGCTGTCCTTGACGTTGGGTGTGAAATACCATTTGATGGTGTCGTATGCAGCGGAGTGCATCGTGACGAGGTTGAATGTGTCGGGTAGCATCTCGGGCGTCATCACCACGGCGTCTTTGGCAGGATGGCGGAACACGAAGCGCAGCAGACCTTCTTCGACGAGCTTCTTCTCTAAGAGCACCTGTGTGGAGTCCACCTCGGTGAACATATAGAGCGTGAGATTCATGGCATTTTGGTCGTACATCGTCGTCGTTTTCGTCTCGAAAACGACAGAGTCTACAACGTTCACAAGTGTATCCACCTGCATCGCCAAACTGTCCATCACTGTCGAATCCATCACGGGCAGGGCTGGTTTTTGTAGGCACGAAGCCTGTACCAGCGTGTCCAAATACGCCACCTCCTCGTTGGGCAAGTCGAAATAAAGGTTGGAGTTGGCATCCTTCAAGGCGAAGACGAGGTATTTCTTGTTGGCCAGACCATTGAGACTGAATCTGCCTTCCTTGTCGGTCTTGGTGATGTAGTCGGGTATCGTGGTCATCGGCAGCGAGTCGAGGTTGTCGTGGTCGGCGGCATACAAAGAGACGTAGACCTCTTCGGCAGGTTTCTTGTCGTCGGCTTTCAGCACACAGCCTGCAATGGCGAGGGTGTCGATGTGGTCGCCTGTCGAGAAGCTGTAGACATAGTCCTTGAACAGGTTGCCCTCGTGCAAGTCCTTGATGGATGGGCCGAAGTTGATGGTATAGGTGGTGTTGGGCGCCAGGTCTTCCTTGAACTTGATGACCACGGTCTTGTTCTTCAGCTTGATGTCGGGTTTCTCGCTTAGCGGCGGTGAGATCATCACATTTTGGCTGGCGTTGTCCAAGGTGATGTATTCGTCGAAAGTGATTTCGACCTTCTTGCCGTTGAAGCCAACGCTGTGGTTCTCGGGCACGGCCTCTACCACCTTGGGCGGCGTGGTGTCCTTGGGTCCGCCTGTGGGTGCCACTGCATTGGCGCAACGCTGGGCGAGAAAGGCCATGAGTAGCAGCCCAACCGCTATGAGAATATGTTTCAGTCTCCGAATCACGGGGCAAAGATAAGAAAAACTCATCTTCGTGCGTGGCATTCCAAAATGATTTCCTATTTTTGCAAGTTTGAATTTTTAAATTTTGAATTCACCCCAATCTTGAAATTTTGAAATGTTGAAATAATAAATTTTGAAATTATGTACAGAACGCATACTTGTGGCGAACTTCGTCTTGCCGACGCCGGCAAGGAAGTGACATTGGCAGGCTGGGTGCAGCGCGTGCGCGACAAAGGCTCCCTCGTGTGGATCGACCTCCGCGACCGCTATGGCATCACCCAACTTTTCTTGGATGGCAACAGCGATCCCAAACTCATCGAACAGGCCCGTACCTTCGGCCGCGAATTTGTGATTCAGGCCAAAGGCATTGTCATCGAACGTGAATCGAAGAACCCGAACATGCGGACGGGTGACATCGAGCTGAAAGTGAACGCTTTCACCTTGCTCAACGGCAGCAAGACCCCGCCCTTTACCATCGAAGATGTCAGCGACGGCGGTGACGACCTTCGCATGAAATACCGTTACCTTGACATCCGTCGTAACCCCGTGCGCAAGAACCTTGAGCTGCGTCACCGCATGGCCATGCTGGTGCGCAACTATTTGAGCAACCTCAACTTCCTTGAAATCGAAACCCCGATGCTCATCAAGAGTACGCCCGAGGGTGCACGCGACTTTGTGGTGCCGAGCCGCATGAATCCTGGCGAGTTCTACGCTCTGCCGCAAAGCCCGCAGCAATACAAGCAGCTGCTGATGGTGGCTGGCATGGACCGCTACTTCCAGATTGTACGCTGCTTCCGCGATGAGGACCTCCGCGCCGACCGTCAGCCCGAATTCACCCAAATCGACTGCGAGATGTCGTTCGTGGAGCAGGAGGACGTGCTGAACACTTTCGAGGGCTTGGCCAAGCACCTCTTCAAGGAGATGAAAGGCATCGAATTCGACCAGTTCCCACGCATGACCTGGCATGATGCCATGAAATACTACGGTTCCGACAAGCCCGACATTCGCTTCGGGATGAAATTCGTGGAAATCAACGACGTGGTGAAAGGCAAGGGCTTTGGCCTCTTCGACAATGCCGACCTCGTTGTTGGTATCAATGCCGAGGGCTGTTCGGAATACACCCGCAAGCAACTCGACCAGCTCACCGACTTCGTAAAACGTCCGCAGGTGGGTGCTGGCGGCATGGTCTACATCAAATACAACTCTGATGGCACGTTCAAGTCGTCGGTCGACAAATTCTACACGCCAGAAGACCTCAAGGTCATTGCTGACAAGTTCGGTGCCAAGCCCGGCGACCTGATGCTCATCCTCTGCGGTGAGGCCATGAAGACCCGCGTGCAACTCAATGCCTTGCGTTTGGAAATGGGCAACCAGCTCGGTCTGCGCAACCCCGACGTGTATGCTCCCTTGTGGGTCATCGACTTCCCGTTGCTCGAATGGGACGAGGAGACGCAACGCTACTATGCCATGCACCATCCTTTCACCGCACCCAAGCCCGAAGACGAGGCCTTGTTGGATGACCCGACGAAGTGGGGCGACATCCGCGCCAACGCCTACGACATCGTGATGAACGGCGTGGAGGTGGGTGGCGGCTCCATCCGTATCCACGACCGCACCTTGCAGAACAAGATGTTCCACACCCTCGGCTTCACCGACGAGAAGGCCCAGGAGCAGTTCGGCTTCCTGATGGGTGCCTTCGAGTATGGCGCTCCGCCTCATGCCGGTCTGGCCTTCGGTTTCGACCGTCTCTGCTCGCTCTTCGGCGGCGCCGATAGCATCCGCGACTTCATCGCCTTCCCGAAGAACAATGCTGGCCGTGACGTGATGAGCGGCTCGCCTGCACCGATTGCTCAGGAGCAATTGGATGAGCTGCAGATTGCGCTGAATTTGAAATGAAAATGGATTGTAGGGCTGTCATAGTATGGCAGCCCTACTATACCACACAAAAAATCAATAATATGAAAATGAGATACCTGAAATCTATTGTTTTGGTGGCATTTCTGTCAGTGGCTGCATTGTTTGTCATGGCTTCTTGTTCAACCAGCAAGAAGACAACAATCCGTAAGGCTGATGCCGCCATCTCTGCCAATGCCCCTGACTATAAACAGATCAAAAAAGCAGTCAATTCAAAGGGCAGCGAGTTCTATTATCCTGAATTGTTGAGGCGCTTCGAGGCGGCGGATACCACTTTGACCGCTGAGCACATGTACTATTTTTACTATGGGACAGCTACCCGTCCTGATTATAACCCCTATCAGATGTCCGACTACGACGCGATACATAAAGCGTTGACAAAGGAAACGCCAGGGAAAGAAGACTGGGAGAATGCCGCAAAGTCAATTGATGAGCAACTGAAGTCCGACCCGACCAATATCCGATTCCACCTTTATAAGCATATTGTTTACAGTAACCTATATGGTCCGGAGTCGGAAAAGACCGTCGGTGCCTATAACCAGGTGGTCATGCTTCTGTCGGCGGTGACATCCACGGGTGACGGCCGCTCGAAAGAAACGGCATACCATGTGATAAGCGTCGTCGACGAATATGGTATTCTGGATGTTTTTGGTCTGTCGCCCAAGATGCAATCTTTGGTGGAAGACAAAGGACAATCATACGACGTGATGGAACTGGAGGAAAACAAATATGGGTTGGAATCCATGTACTTCAATATCACGGTTAGCATGGAAGCAATGAATAAGATGTTTGGTTTTTGAAATACCCATGAAAAACAATCTGATGAAATATCTTTTTGTTCTGGCAAGCCTCCTTTTTTCGGTGTCAGCCTTCGCCCAAAGCGATGAATCTGTATCGTCGGAACAAGACGAATGGCAGGTCACAACGGTAGGAAAGGATCTGGTCTTCACGGTCAACGGGGTGTCGTTTACCATGAAATATGTCGAAGGAGGTTCCTTCCAAATGGGGAGTGCCGAAGAGGATGCCTATCGTAACGAAACTCCTGTTCACAAGGTGACAGTAAGTTCGTTTTACATGGGAGAGACCGAGGTTACCCAGGCCTTGTGGCAAGCCGTGATGGATAGTAATCCCAGCCATTTCAAAGGTGACAAGCGTCCTGTGGAGGATGTGAGTTGGACCAGCTGCCAAATGTTTATCCTCACTTTGAGCCAAATCACGGGATGCCACTTCCGCCTACCCACTGAGGCCGAATGGGAGTATGCCGCCCGTGGCGGGAAGAAAACGCACAGCTACCGATACTCTGGCAAGAAAAAGATAGGAGGCGTGGCTTGGTTTCTCGACAATAGCGGCAACAAAACCCACAACGTGAAAGGCAAGTCGCCAAACGAATTGGGACTCTATGATATGAGCGGCAACGTTTGGGAATGGTGTGCCGACTGGTATGAAAAGTATGGACATGGCTCGCTTGTCGACCCACAAGGTCCTGCAGAGGGCGTCTATCACGTGTTACGCGGCGGGTGCTGGAACAGCAACGACTGGTATTGCCGCGTGTCGAACCGAAGCTTCAACAATCCCGACCATGGCAGCAATGGCTACGGATTCCGTCTGGTCCTGCAACAAAGCAATGAATCCAATGAATAAAATCTTGAAATTTTGAAATCTTGAAATCATAAATACCCTCCAGAATATGAAAAGACTACTCGTATTAACCGGTGGTGGCGACTGCCCAGGCCTCAACGCCGTGATTCGCGCCATCGTCAAGAGAGCCGCCCAAGAGAAAGACTGGGAAGTGCTTGGTAGCATACAAGCCTACAACGGCATCCTGTGGGAACCCACCGAAGTCGTCAGGCTTACGCCAGAGTCGGTGCGTGGCATCCACTTCCGTGGCGGCACCATCATCGAGACCACCAACAAGGGCGGCCCGTTCAACTGGCCCGTCAAGAACGCCGACGGCACTTGGACTGCAGTGGACCGCAGCGACGAGATGCTCCGCAAGCTGCAATACATGGGCATCGACGCGGTGATCAGCATCGGCGGCGACGGCTCGCAACGTATTTCTCAGAAACTCTATGAGAAGGGCCTCAACATCATCGGCGTGCCCAAGACCATCGACAACGACCTCTCGTCGACGGAATGCACCTTCGGTTTCCAAACCGCCGTGCAGATTGCCACCGAGGCGGTGGATAAGCTCGTCACCACGGCTGCTTCGCACAACCGCGTCTTCGTCCTCGAAGTGATGGGACGTGATGCCGGTTGGATTGCATTGCATAGTGCCATTGCTGGCGGTGCCGAGGTGTGCTTGCTGCCCGAGTTCCCCTACGATATCAACGTAGTGAAGGATCGTCTCGAACAGCGTTTCGACCACGACCGTGGTTTTGCCGTGGTGGTGGCCTCGGAAGGCGCACGTCCCAAGGATGGTCAGCAGGTGTATGAGATCAGCACCGAGGTCGGTTACGAGAACAAGAAGTTAGGTGGTATCGGCCGTCGTTTCATCGAGGAGATGAAGGCGGCAGGCTTCACCCACGACATGCGCGAGACTACCTTGGGTCACCTGCAGCGCGGTGGCGTGCCGATTGCCTACGACCGTGTGCTCAGCGCTGAGTTCGGTGTGAAGGCCTTCGAGATGGTACTGAACGGTCAGTTCGGTCAGATGGTGGCCTACCATCATCCCGACCTGGTGGCCGTCTCATTGAAGGAGGCCATCTCCAAACCCAATCTTGTCACCATCGACAGCGATTTGGTGAACACGGCGCGGGGATTGAATATCTCGTTAGGTATCTAAAAAACGTAGAGACGCGCCATGGCACGTCTCTACATAGGTATTACATGGTAGAGACGTGGCGTGCCGCGTCTCTACTGTTTTTTATTTTTTCACGAACCTTCTGATTTCCGTGGCGTTCTGTGTTGTCAGGCGGACGACATAGGTGCCTGCGGGCAGTGTGGCGGTTTGTAGCTCCACCTTGTTGCCGCAGTTGTTTTGGCTGTAGACCATGGCACCGACGATGCTATAGATCTCAAGACGGTCGATGTCGGTCTCAGCTTCCACGGTCAGCATGTCGCCGACGGGGTTGGGGTAGAGGCTGACGTTGACGTGGACTTGCTCGCCCACGCTTTCGGTGTACAGGAGGTTGGCCACTAAGGTACGATCGCTCGTCACGGTGAAGGTGTATTCCTGTTCTTGCGAGACGACGACGCCATTCTCCATCCATTTATCGAAGGTGTAGCCCGGGGCAGGGGTGGCCCTCACGGTGCACGACTGCCCCTGTTGGTAGGTGCCGCCTCCGACGACCGTGCCGCCCTCTTCGGGCTTGGCCGTCACGGTGATGGTATAGGTGGGCAGCGGGTTTTCGGTGAAGTGGGCCACGAGGTTGTGGTTGTCAGTCACGGTGAAGGTATAGCTTAAGCTGGAGGAGACGAAACTGCCATTCTCTGTCCAGTTGATGAAGGTGAAGCCACTTGCGACGGTGGCGGCAACGGTGCAGGTCTGTCCGTAGGTGTAGGTGCCGCCGCCGGTGACGGTGCCACCGTTGGCTGGGTCGGCTGCCACGCTGACGTTATAGGTGTTGAGGGTGAAGTTGGCCACCAAGTTGCGGTTGCCCGTCACGGTGAAGGTGTGGCTGGCATTGCTCGACACCACGTTGCCGTTTTCGGTCCAGTTGCTGAACGAGTAGCCGTTGGCAGCCGCGGCGGTGATGGTGCAGTTGTCGCCATAGTGGAAGGCGCCGCCGCCCGTCGCCGTGCCACCGTTGTTCGGGTTGGCTGACAAGGTGATGGTGTAGTTCTGTTGGTTGAAGTTGGCCACCAAAGTGCGGTCGCTGGTGACGGTGAAGGTGTAGCTGGCACTGGTAGAGACCACGTTGCCATTCTCGGTCCAGTTGGCGAAGGTATAGCCATTGTTGGCCGTGGCGGTGACGGTGCACGAGGCCCCATGCTGGTATGCGTCGCCGCCCGCGACACTACCGCCTTGCGTTGGGTTGGCTGCCACGCTGATGTTATAGCTGTTGAGGTTGAAGTTGGCTACCAAGGTGCGGTCGCCCGTTACGGTGAAGGTGTAACTGGCATTGGTGGAGACCACGTTACCGTTCTCCGTCCAGTTGTTGAAGGTGTAGCCTGTGTTGGCTGTGGCGCCGACGGTGCAGCTGGTGCCTTCTTGATAGGTGCCGCCGCCTGTGACGCTACCGCCCTCGTTGGGATTGGCTGCCACGCTGACGGTGTAGTTCTGTGGCTGGGCCTCGAAGTTGGCCACTAAGAAGCGGTCGTCGGTGACAGTGAAGGCATAGCTTGGGTTGGCAGAGACCACGTTCCCGTTCTCCGTCCAGTTAGTGAAGTCGTAGCCCGTGTTGGCCGTGGCACTAACGGTGCACGACTGTCCTTCTTCGTAGGTGCCGCCGCCCGTTACGCTGCCGCCTTCGGCGGGGTTGGCCGTCACGCTGATGGTGTAGTTGATGGTGGGGCAGTCGGTTTGTTGGTAGAAGGTGATGTTGTTGGTGCTACTGGTGCCGGTGTAGAACGCGCCGTTGTTATAGAACAGGTAGTAGGTGGTGGTGCCCCCCCATCCGCTCGTCGTCTGGGTGATGCCGTCGCTGCTGATGTTCCAGCGGTTGTTGCTGCCCTGCGAGGTGCTCCAGGTGATGGCCCTGTTGCCCGAGCCATAGCCGCTGGTGCTGCGTGTGAGGTAGTAGCCGTTGTAGGAGATGTAGTACTGTCCCGAGGTGCCCGTCGAGGTCAAGGTGAAGGGGGTGTCGATCTCGCCTTGTTCGATGGAGAACAGGTCGCCGTTGGGCATCATCGTCACTGTGGTCGTCGTCGACGAGCCACCGCTGTTGGTGGGCATGACGAGGGTGTTGCCGTTGTGGTAGCCCATGATGTAGTCGCCTGCTGCCGAAGGCATGATCTCCGCGTAGCAGTCGGTGGGGCAGCTGCCCGAAGGCGAGAGGTAGACGGTGAGGTCTACGCGTGCGCCGTCGGCGATGGTCACGTCGAGGGTCTCCGAGCAGTAGCCTTCTTTCGTGAACTTAAAGGTCCAGTTGCCGGCCTTGATGGGGCGGTGGAAGTCGCCCACGGCATGACTCGTCACCGAGGAGCCATGATGGTCGTGGTTTTGTACGGTGACCGTGACGCCTTCGATAGGTTGGTTGGTATTGGCATCCATCACCACGCCGTGCACGCCTTTCAGGCTCTGCTCCATATAGGTGAGCATGCTGTTGTGGTTGTAGTTCCAGAAGTTAGGCAGTTGCGAGGCATTGGGGGTCTTCACCGACGAGCATTCCAAGGTGACTTCACGGCATTGGCCGTAGTAGTTCATGTAGTCTTGACGGCTGCCGGTGATGGTGTACCAGGCATAGCCGTTGGTGATGCCGTTGCTTTGGTCGGTCATGTAGTTAGAGTTGACCGCTTGGGCCAGGTTGGCGTATTCTCTTGAGACTAGCTGCCACCATGCGTCGTCGGGATGCACGGGCTGGTAGGTGTCCCAGGGGTAGTTGACCACCTCGGCGCCGCCGTGGTAGTTGGCGCCCATGGTGAACAGGTATTGCTGGGCGAGGTCCATCATCCACTGGGCTTCGTCTTGGTAGTAGGAGGCTCCATCGGGGTGGGGGCCGTCGTCGAAGTCGGGGAAGTGACGGTTGAGGTCGACGTTGTTGCCGTTGTTGCGGCGGGCGCCGCTGACGCTATTGTTGCCGCCGTAGTAGGTGCCGTCGGGATTGGTGCAGGGGAAGATGAAGATGTCGAGGCTGTTGACCAAATTGACGATGCGCGTGTCGGTGCTGGTGCACAGCTCGTCGATGAGGCGGAGCATCAGGATCATGCCTGTCACCTCGTCGCCGTGCATGGTGGAGGTATAGAGGAACTTGGGCTTGCCGTCAGGTTGTCCGTTGTGGATGCGCACGCCGAGGATCCTGCGGTGGTTGCTGGTGGAGAGGGTGCCCAGATCGACGAGGGTGCAGGTCCTGCCGCTGGCGGCCGTGGCGGGGAAGCCCTCCATCATGTTGACATATTGCGAATAGGTCAGGTAACTGTCCCAGTCGTAGGTGCCGCGCTGCGGGTCGTACATCCTGGCTTCCTCACGTAACGAGGGCGGTGTCAACAGATTAGGCTGGTAGCCGGCAGCCAGCAGTTCGGCATATTGCGTCGGGTTGGCGTAGCATATCGCGGTGCCGCCGTTGAAGGCATCGACGGAGCACATCGCGTTGATGGCTTCGACCTCGGAGGGTTCTTGTATACTGAGGCTGAAATAGTATTCGTCTCTTTGACTCATCAGGTCCGCCAACGATTGCTGGCTTTGGGCCGTGAGTTCGCCACAGAACAAGGCCGTGACGATAATAAGAACAAAAATGCGTAGTGATTTCATCTTCATAGATTTGCAACAAGTTGCAAAATTAGTTTTTTTTCAAATTTTGTAGCGCGGCAAGGCTTTAAAAGACAAAAATTTTTACTTTTGCGCCCATGTCAAAAAACAAGTTCTATGTAGTGTGGGTGGGCCATAACCCTGGTGTTTATGACCGCTGGGAGGTCTGCCGGAAGGAGATCGAGGGTGTCAAGGGGGCTAAATACAAAGGCTTCCCTGACCGCGCGAGTGCCGAGCAAGCCTTCCATGAGGGTCCTGACAACTATTGGGGTAAGGATGTGGCTCCTGTTGTCGACCTCTCGGCGGCCAAGGAGCAGCCTGTCAGTCCCGCCATCGCCGTGGATGCGGCCTGTGCCGGCAACCCGGGCAAGATGGAGTATCAAGGTGTCTTCGTCGACTTCGGCGTGCAGCCTGCCAACAGCTATCCGCTGTTCAAGAGCCAGGTGTTCCCCAACGGCACCAACAACATCGGGGAGTTTCTGGCCATCGTCCATGCCCTCGCCCTGCAGAAGAAAAACGGATGGAACTATCCCATCTACAGTGACTCGGTCAACGCCCAGCTGTGGATCAGGCAGAAGAAATGCAAGACCAAGCTGCAACCTAATGACAAGAACGCTTATCTCTTCGAGCTCGTCGCTCGTGCCGAGAAATGGCTTAACGAGAATGCCATCGAGGTGCAGATACTGAAGTGGAAGACCGAGATATGGGGTGAAATCCCCGCCGATTTTGGCAGGAAATGATTCCGTTTTACGGAATAAAGTTTTTTTCTTACTTTTGGAGCCCAAAATACAAGATAGAGATGCTGAAATACGACTCGTTTTATTTCCAATGTCCGCATTGCCAAGCCTGGCTTGAAGGCCGCAACTTGAAGGCCGAGCTGGTCAATGAGGCTATCTTGTATTCCGACGGCAAGGTGCTGAACGACAACCTCATCACCACGCCACAGAAGATGATCCTGTGCCCGTCGTGCGGCCATAGCTTCTGGGTCGAGCATCCCGAGGAGCCTTTCATCACCTATGAGAAGCCCGAGGCCGAGATTTACTCGTGGAACACCTGGCGTTTCTTCGGTATCAATTTCTCTGACAACAAAGGAAAGATGGCCTTGGTCAACCACTACAAGACCTTCCTGAAGAAGAGCCACTACGATCCCAAGAAGGAGATATACCTGCGCCGTTTCCTGTGGTGGGCCTACAACGACCTGCACCGCAACCATCAGCACATCCGCCTCAAGTATTTCCTCAACGGCTTCATGAGCTATGGGGTGTGGCGTTGCAACCGACGCATGCTCCTCGAAGGAGAGAAGCTGTTCATCAAAAACTACAAGGACTTCATTGAGAATTTGAAGCGTCTGTTGGCCTTGCTCGAGAAGCATCCCGAGGAACAGATCGACCTTGAAGTGCCCGAGATTTACAGGGAGTTGCGCCAATTCGACAAGGCCAAGGAACTGCTCGAGAAGGTGGGCAGCCGCACCCATTTCACCAACGAGATGCTGCGCCATTCCAAGTGGAAAGACGCCAGGGTCTTTATGGTGACTGGATAAAAACAAAGGGGCGGCCGGATGGCCGCCCCTTTTCGCAGTTATTGAATCATTCCTTCTCAAAATCGATTAGGAACAAGTCGTTGACCCAGACTTCAGTGACAGAATGTCGCTGTCCCTTGTCATCGGTCCATTCGTTGTTGCGCAGGCTACCGTCGATGGCGATGCGCTTTCCTTTTCTCACGTTCTTCTCGACGCGTTCGGCTGCAGCACCCCATGCCACGATGGGGAACCACTGGGTGTCGCTGACCCATTCGCCGTTGGCGTTTTTCTTGTTTTCCGTTACAGCAAGGCTGAAACGTGCTTTTTTGCTGTTGTTGAAGGTCTTGATTTCAGGTTCTGCACCCGGGCGGCCAATCAACATGACCGAATTTCTCATTGTACTCATGATTTTCTGTGTTTAATGGTGAATAATAGTTGTTTGTTTTTTGACTTCGGGACTTCGGGACGACGAGACTTCGGGCCCTTCGACAGGCTCAGGGACCCGTCCCGCAGTCTCGCAGTCCTGTGTCAGATTATTTAGTTGTTTTGTTCCTTACCCCAATCCAGGAGGATGAAGTTGTTGAGGTGGATCTCTGTCGACAGGTGGCGCTGGCCGTTCTTGTCGGTCCACTCGTTGTTGCGCAGGGCGCCGTCGATGGCGATGCGCTTGCCTTTCTTCACTGCCAGCGCGACGCGCTCTGCCGTCTTGTCCCATGCCACCACAGTGAACCACTGCGTGTCTTTCACTTGTTCGTGATTCGCGTTGCGACGCGTCTCGTTGACGGCGAGGTTGAACCGCGTGACGATGCGGTTGCCGTTGAAGGTTTTCGTTTCAGGTTCTGCACCCGGGCGGCCAATCAGCATGACCGAATTTCTCATTGTACTCATAGTTGTGTGTGTTTAGTAATTAATAAATAAGTTTGATTTGTCGTGTCGCCCCCTAGGTTGGTGAGTTCGCCGAACCATTGGTTTGACGATGCAAAGTAACAACACTTGTCAAGACTAAGCCGTTGATTAAACGTTTGTAGTCGACTGTAAACGTTTGTTGTCGTTTGCTGTCGGATATATAATTGAAATTCAATAATCTAAGTTTTTAGTGTTTTGGAAACAAATTTCCCGTAAATCTCTCGTAAAATTGGATTTATGCGAGATTTGTGTAAGATTTGTTTCCCTTATTTTCCTATTTTTGCGTCAAAATTGCAAAACAACGGCAAATGGCAAAGGATTTGAAACCTCATATCGGCATTTTCGGGCGAAGAAATTGTGGCAAAAGCAGCCTCATCAATTTGCTGACGGGACAGAATATCGCCATTGTGAGCGACACGGCAGGTACCACCACCGACCCCGTCAAAAAAAGTCTTGAGATCTTCGGTATCGGTCCTTGTGTGCTTATCGACACGGCGGGTATTGACGACGTGGGCGAGCTGGGTCAACAGCGTGTGGAGAAGACGATGAAGGTGCTGGAGGAGATCGACTGCGCCATCCTTGTCATCACGGGAAACAACTTCGACGAGACCGAAAAGCGCATCATCGCCCGCATGAAGGAATTGGCAGTGCCTTTTTTCATCGTTCACAACAAGGCGGACCAAGAGCCGCTGCCCGCTGTCGTGAAAGCGATGATTGAGCAGAATTATGATGCCAAGGTCTTGGATTTCAGCATCGCAAGAAATGACGACATCGCGCCGTTGGTCGAGTTGCTCAAAAAGACCATCCCCGAAAGTGCCTATCAGAAGGTGTCATTACTAGGCGGCATCATCAAGCCCAACGAGGTGGTGGTATTGGTCTGCCCCGTCGATTCGGAAGCTCCCGAGGGCCGCCTCATCCTGCCGCAGGTGATGGCCATCCGCGATGTGTTGGACAACGAGTGCATCTGCGTGGTGCTGAAGGAGACCCACCTGCAGCAGTACCTCGACACCATGCCCAAGCCCGCCTTGATTGTCACCGACAGCCAGGTGTTCGGCTTTGTGAGCCAGATCGTCCCTACCGACATCCCCTTGACCAGCTTCAGCATCGTCATGGCGCGCCTGCGCGGCGACTTCGACAATTATGTGAAAGGCACGCCGCATCTCTCAGAACTGAAAGACGGCGACACGGTGCTCTTGCTGGAGTCGTGTACCCACCACAGCACCTGCGACGACATCGGCCGCGTGAAGTTGCCCCGCATGATCCTGAAATTCACGGGCAATGACATCAAGTTCGAGTATGTGGCGGGTCTGTCGCCCATCGAGCATCCCGAGAAATACGCCATGGCCATCCAATGCGGCGGCTGCATGAGTACGCGCAAGCAGCTACTCAACCGCACCAACCTTTTTGTCAATGCTGGCATCCCGATCAGCAACTACGGCATGGCCTTGGCCTATATGAATGGGATTTTCGAGCGGGTGATGACGCCGTTTAAGTAGGGGTTTAAAGTTTCGCACATCCCTATGGGATGTAAAAGATGATTATTGTTTTTTTACCGAACGAAAATCCCTACGGGATTATTTTGATTCCCGTAGGGAATTGCGTTTGGTGGAATAATAAAGCATTGTTTTTTCAGCATCCCAAGGGATGCACCATTTCATGCGAAACTAAAATAATGGTCATTCTTCTCCTATTCGTTCTTTCATCGCCGAAAGAAATGCAGCGGAATAGTATTGGAAGAAGTTGAAATTCATGGCTTTGGAGATGCGGAAAATCAAGTCACTGTCGAGAGAGGATTTGCTGAAAATTTTGTAGACGTGATTGCGCGTGCAGCCAATCTCACGCGAAAGCCAGCCCACGCTGCGCTTGTCGGCCTTTAATTGCGCTTGAATGAGGTGCCCGATGTGGAGGTCATTCCCTGAATTTTCCATGATTTAGTCTTTGGTTACAAAAATAGCCCAACGCTATCGTATCTTTTTCATCCACTTCATCCATTTGTTTTTTCTTGCCAGACATAAGTGATAAATGCCTATCTTTGCCTCAAAACAAAGCTTACTATGTTATCCCTTCCCATCATAGAAATGATCAAGAAAAAATCCGGGCTCGACTTCAGCAATGCCAAGGACTTTGAGGTGTTGTCGGAGTCGTTTCCGGCCAGCGACCGATTGGGAGTCAATACCCTGAAACGGTTGATGGGTTATGCCAAGTCACCCATAGCACCACGTAAAGCCACGCTTGATGCTTTGGCGCATTATCTGGGTTCGTCCTCTTGGGAGGCACTCAGTGGCATGCAACCCGTAGAGAGCGACTGGATGGAGAAGGCGTTTTTCGCCGATGAGATTCGCGAAGGCACAACGGTGGAGGCTTCATGGCTGCCTAACCGTCATATCGCCTTGCTATGTATTGGCGAGAACAAATTCCGAGTGACCGAGAGCCTGAATGGAAAGCTGTTGGTCAACGACGAGGTGAACATCTTCAACTTCCGCTTGGAGTATCCCTTGCAAGTGTTTCAAGTTGTCCGTAATGGCGAGATTGTGCGTGATGCGGCTGGCAACGAACTGGGTTATGTGGCTGGCCGCCAGAACGGATTGACAGAACTATTCATCAAGGAGGCAGTATAATGTGCAATTCCGATTTTATCAGTCCCGCACAACAAAAGCAGGAAGAAGTGCTTTTCGATAGCGGTGGCACCTGTGATTGCTATCGTCTCGTCAAAGACAATCGTGTGTATTGTGTCAAACGGCCTAAGAAGGACATGCGTTCCTCGGAAGTATACATGAACCTGTTCCGTAAGGAGTTTGAACTCGGCATCGACTTGGAGCATCCTAACATAGTGCGTTATTTCGCCTACGATGAGGACGAACAAGGCCCTTTCATTCGCATGGACTACATCGATGGTGACAGTCTTGAGGCTTTTTTGGCCCAGCATCCTGACTATTTCAAAGAGAAAGGGCCCAGGAAACAATTCTGCGACGAATTGTTCTCGGCTTTGTCCTATCTTCACGACAAGAAGATGCTGCACCTCGACCTCAAACCCAGCAACATCCTCATCACCAACAAAGGCCATCATGTGAAGCTAATTGATTTAGGTTTCGGCTGGAGCGAGAGCTATCTGCATGATTTGGGCTTTACCCGTGAGTATTGCGCTCCCGAACAGCAGGCCGCCAAGACCGAGTTGTTTGGTCCTGCCACCGACATCTATGCCTTGGGAATGATTCTGCAGCGTTTTGGCTTGGCTAAGAAATCTATAACGCAACGTTGTCTGAAGGAAGATCCAAGAGCGCGTTACCAGAGCATCGATGCTTTACGAAAAGCCATGCAACGTAGCGAGACGATAAGAATTTCCTCGAAAGTGGGTCTAGGCTTAGCTGCTGCGCTGCTGATAGGGGCAATTGTTTGGCTGGTGGGTTTCAGGGAGAAGCCCTTGCCGCCGCGTCCAACATCGCCCGAAGGAACCATCAATGGATTGTTTACCATCAACGAAGCGGGCGACCAGGTGTATTTCTCGAAGGGTAACCTGCAATACAAGCCTTCAATCAACACGTGGCGTTTTGCCGAAAACCAGTTTGACTTTATTGGCGGTGACAATGCCAATCACAACTCTGCTGAGAAGTGCTGCAATTGGTTGGATTTGTTCGCTTGGGGTGCCAGTGGGCGTGACCACGGAGCGATCTGTTTCCAGCCGTGGTGCAGTCGCAATGTTTTTGAAGACGACGCTTGGCAATATAACGCCTATGGCGTTGACACGCTGAATTTATACGATGGCGACGGTCAGGCTGACTGGGGTTACAATGCCATCAGCAATGGTGGAAATGAAGAAAACGTATGGCGTACGTTGACCATCGAGGAATGGGATTACATTCTTGAGAAGCGGTCTACTGCCACGGGCATCCGTTATGCCAAGGTTGCCGTTGACGGCGTTAGGGGTTTGTTGTTGTTGCCCGACGACTGGGACAGCACCTATTGCCAACTACGGCATTTCAACGACGACGATGTTGACTACATTCACAACAACCTCACCGAGCCATTCTGGTCGGAGAGGGCGGAGGCTTTAGGGGCAGTATTCCTGCCGGCGGCAGGCATCCGCGACTTCGGTTATGTAGGCTTGGTAGGCAAATACGGTCTCTATTGGTCGTCTTCCTGCCTAAACCCCAAAGAGGCCTTGGGCATCTACTTCAGCAACAGTTTCTTCTATCATTCCATCACCACCGACAAATGCAGTGGTCGCAGTGTGAGGTTGGTGAGGGACGTGGGGCGTTGAGAATGATTATTCCTCAACTTCGGCGAAGAGGTGTCGAGTGGTAATTTCGCTATGAACCAATGAGGTATTCGTTCCATTAGCAAGCCCTCTGGGAGTAACAAAAGTGAGAACAGCACCTCTTGCAACCCCAGTGATTTCCATAAAGAGACTTTTACGTTCCAACAGTTGCTGTCCGTACGCTTTGGTGATGACAAAAGGTATTTCTGAAAACTTCATTTCCACCAAATGGATGATTTTGTCGGCTCTTTTGATTACCAAGTCGATCTGAGCCCCTTTTCGTTGATCGTCTCTAGTAGGCTTGAACCGCCATGAAGAAGCCTCTGTAGCCATTCCCGAGATACCCAAACCTTTCTTGATATGAGGCAGGTGTCGAAGGCAAACTTCTTCGAAGGTGAAACCTTCCCAAGAAGCAACCCCTCTGTCGGTAAAGTGGTGTTGCCAGTACTGTTCGTCTCGCGAGCGATTCTGCTCAACGTAACGGAAATAAAACAAGGTATAAAAGTCTGCCAGACGGTAAAGTGTCAGTTTTGTCTTGTTACCGAATTGGGCGTATGAGACAATGAAGTCACAACGTTCTAGGTTTTCGAGCATTTTAGAGAGTCCCCCGCCGCTGTAACCCGTTCCTTGTTCGATCTCCTCACGTGTAAAGCCTTCTCTTTTTTTAGAAAGCAACTTTACAATCGCAACGTATCGATCCGCTTTATTGAAAAGGGCGTTATACAATTCATTGAACTCGTCGCTCAAGTCACCCCCACGACGGAAAATTAGCGCATCGACATTTTGGGGCAGACTCAGCTGAGGACGGAGTAAACTCAGGTAATAAGGCACACCACCAAAGAGCATATAACACTGAAGAATCTGATAGTCATCCCAATCGAAGCCATGGTCCAAAAGATAAGCCTTGCATTCGTTGAGATAAAAAGGTCGCAAATAAATCCTGTGCGTGATGCGGTTGTGAAGCCCTCCTTGGTTGTCTTCCAATTTGTCCTTCATCCAACTGGTAGCACTGCCGCAAGCCACAAAAACGATGTCATCGTTGTTTTGCACCCAGTTGGACCAGAAATACTCCAGTTCATCCACAAACTCACTGCCTTGTGTGTCAATCCATGGCATCTCGTCGAAAAAGACGATTTTCCGTTTTTCTTTGCATTTTTCCAAGTATTCCGCCAACCGCAAGAAAGCATCGTGCCAAGATTTTAGCTCGGGGATGCTTTTGTCGCCAGAATAGCGCACTAGGGCTTCTCTGAAATTTTGGAGTTGGACAATTTTCTTTTGTCGGTGTGCTCCAACATAATGAAAGCTGTAGGTGTCGTTGAAGAAACGGCGTACTAAGAAGGTCTTGCCAACGCGCCGGCGACCATACATGACGATAAATTCTGAACGGTGAGAGTTTACCGCCCATTCCAACTCTTTCCATTCCCGTTCTCTTCCAACGAGTTTGTCTTCGTTTCCCATTTGCTGTAAATTTGTCGCAAAGTTACAACATATTTTCAAAACAGAAAACTATTTTTGTCCAAATCTGATAAAAAATCATAGATTTGGACAAAAAACGAATGATTTTCGTCCAAATATATATAAAAATACTTGGATTTGGACAAAAAAACCATATTAATGAGGGTTGATCTTTTTGAGATTTTTCTGTCAGAAGCCAGCGAAATCTGCTTTATTTTTCGGGATTTCGTTGGATTATGACGGAGAAACAAATCTCACATAAATCCTAAACGAATCTTCGGTTGCCGCATTTCGATGTTTTTCCGAATTGCAAATGCTGATATTCATGGTTTCCGAATTGAAAATTCGGAGGAACGGGCATCTACTTCTGCAATAGTTTCTTCTATCATTCCATCACCACCGACAAGTGCGGTGGCCGCAGTGTGAGGTTGGTGAGGGATAGGGAATAAGGAATAAGGAATAAAACATACCTCCGCATATCGCCATTTTGTGAGACGACACGCAGAGGTATAAGGGAAAAAAGAAAATCCAGGATGGCTTTAATAGCCAGTGAATTTGTCAAAGACGTGCTTTTTTAAATTATTGAATTCTTTTTTTGTTAGATATAAATCACCATACATCTCTTCCCCCGTCTCATCTAGATAAGCATACAACTCTTTAGTCTTAAATTGCTGTTTTTTGTATCCGATAATTGTCTTTTTCACAGGATCAAGAGGAATTGCTATAGTATTTGTGTATTGGTTTTCGGGCCAGTTGACGAAGTCAACAAGGACTGTCAATGCCATCGAAGACCCTTGCAGAATAAAGGTTCCTTTTTCCGTAGTACTACCCTCATTAAACATGCAACTATATTCCATGAATCCGCCATTATCAAATACTAGTAAGCTGTGGCACTCATCATCCTCCCACCAACCTTCCAGCCAACTCATATCTATACCTTCATCTACCGCAAGTGTCGGTGTGTCCTGCACATACTTTGACAACACATAGCCCACGATGCCGTTGCAGTCAACATGGGTCCATTCGCCTTCGGTGCCCAAAAGGGCAGCACCTTCAGGACCGTTGCGGAGAACGCCGAGGATAGGTGCCTTGGCTTGGGCGGTTTCACGAATGTTCGCATAACCGTCAAAGGCATTGGCATACACATGGGGGCGTGTGTCAACAGGTTCGGCCTCTTCTATCACCGTTGGGGTCGCTTGTTGAACTTGGTTTTCGGTATCCACTGTTTCTTTGTTTTCTGTCTTGCCTTGACCATTGCCGCAAGAAACCATCATGCACAAACCAAGCAGGAGCATTACTGCATAGATGTTTTTTTCACGTTGATTTGTTTTAGAGTTATTAGTGATTTGTGATTTACGAGCTGCATGTTAAGTAGATGTGCAAAATTAGTTTACTATTAAGACGCGCGTTCCGTTTCCACAGAATGACGACGAGACGCGGGACGCAAGTCATTGTTCCACCCTCGTGTCTCAAAGTCTCGTGTCTCGTGTCAATTGATTATGCACTTTTATTTTGAACACTTACTAAATATATCCGTTACGTTAAAACTGACATGATTATCGAATAGTGTCAATGGCGCCATCACCATTGGTGTCAATTCCTATTCTGTCAATTGTTCCATTTCCGTCAATGTCAACACCGACGGCATCGATACTTCCGTTGCCATCAACATCGACACCAACCGTATCAATGGCGCCGTCGCCATCGGTGTCCACTCCAATTGAGTCTATGGTCCCGTCTCCATCAGTATCCACTCCGACAGTATCTATCGCTCCGTCGCCATCTGTGTCCATGCCAACGGCGTCAAAAGTTCCGTCGCCGTCAACATCAACCATTGTGGTGTCCATTACTCCATCGCCGTCGGTATCGACTGTCATCGTGTCGATGGCGCCGTCGCCGTCAGTGTCCATGCCGACTGCATCAATGGTGCCATCGCCATCTACATCAACCATCGTGGTTTCCATTACCCCATCTCCGTCAGCATCGACCGCTATTGTGTCGATTGAACCGTTGCCGTCAGTGTCCATGCCGACTGCATCAATGGTGCCGTCGCCATCTACATCAACTGCCATGGTATCCATTGCTCCATCGCCGTCAGCATCGACTGCTATCGAGTCGATGGCACCGTCTCCATCAGTATCCATGCCAATAGCGTCAAAAGTGCCATCTCCGTCAACATCGACCGCCATCGAGTCGAAAGTGCCGTCACCATCGGTGTCCATTCCGACCGTGTCCAAAACTCCGTCACCATCCGTATCCATGCCCACCGTGTCGAAAACTCCATCACCGTCTGTGTCCATTTCAATTGTATCAAAAACTCCATCACCATCGGTATCTACCATTAACGCATCATCAATTCCGTCACCATCGAGATCCACCATATCTGGGTCAAGATCATCTGCATCGAGATCATCAATTAATAGACTTCCTGTTGCCACAGAAGCCACAGCCCCCGCAATTTTAATTCCCCTCGTTATTTTCTTATTTCTACTCAGAACTTCCTTATTTCCGACAGCGTCGGGAACAAAATCTAGAAACGAATCAGGAACGAGCCCATTAAATGAAATCCTGTATTCCTCAGAAGAGGTACTTATAACATACATGCATGATAATTTCTTAAGTTCTTCTCTAATGGATAGTATGTCGGCTCTATTTAATTGCAAAATTTCGCTATCTGCTTCCAAGGATCTTTGGCCCTTTTCTCCAACAGCGCTATTTAACCCCGAAAATTTATTAAATATCAAACGTTTGTCAGTTATATATAACGTTCCATTTGTATTAAAAATTCTGCCTTCCAAGGCTGCATTTCCTGCGAAAAGAACAGACTCGCCCTTAAGAAGATTGACATTCAACACACATCCGTCCATATTTGTTATAGAACAAATGGCGCCTACGAATAGAGCTGGATTTTTTGTAATGCTGAAATCATATATCTTTCCTGCCGCAGTTATTGAATACCTCATTCCTCCCGTTCCGCCAAGTTCTCTAATTCTTGAAATCTCTGAAAAATCCTTGACAGATATCTGTTCTAATAGTTTTGGTGGTTCTTGCTGTTTGTTTTTATTTCCCATATTACCAATAGCACCAAGAACACCTTTTGACTCATATATCCTCAAGGTTTTATTTGTGAGAACAATCCTTACTGGCTTTTTAACAAACTTTTCTCCAAACCCAGCTCTTCCACTATATACTTTCCTTTCTTTTTCTCCTTGTTGTAGCAGTTTTGGGGTGATTTTTGCTGTAATTTTTGTTGCTTCAGATCTCTCTTTAGCAGAATCTTTAATTTTCGAAGTCAATGCAGAAGCTTTTGAAAACGCTTGTTTGCTAAACAATTTAGCCTTACCAAATAATTTTGAAGAAAAACCTTCACCTTGATTTGAAGTTTCGCTAGAAGGTTGATTAGAAGACTGTACGCCTAAATTCTTTCCACAATTCGGACAAAAACTATCATCAGAATTCAAACTATGTCCACAATTTGGACAAAAATTGTACTTTTCGCTCATGTTGTTGTATTATTGGTTTATTTATATGATCTTTCCCAAAATCAAATCCTCTTAAACTGTTGGTTCCTATTTCGTTCTTTTCCAAACCAAATTCTTAGCAATCGTTGCAACGATGATTGTGAACGCAAAACAATTCAGCTACATACGTTTTTCTGTTGTCACAAGGCAAAATTACAATCTTTTTCATTATAAAAAACAAGCCAACATTGTTATTGATACTTAATAATCCAAAACAGATATAAAAATAGTATCCCAAATGGATAATTTGGGAGGAAAATGGATGAAGTGGATGGGGCTAGGGGAAAGAATCACCCGAACAAGGCCTCCATAATGAGTTTGACGGGGCTGTCGCTGGAATGGGCGTTTTCTGTCACGACATTGAAAAAGCGGATGGGGGAAGAATGATTACACTTTGTGCTAGAAACCAGCGAAATCTGTCTTTTTTTTCGACATTTCGCTGATTACTGACATAAAATTATTCGTTAAACAAATCATTTCCAGTAATTTGACATTGTATATCGTCTGAAAAAGCATTACGAACCAATCCTTGCGAAGTAATCATGGTGAGATGGATGGCTTTTTGCGTTTCAGTCGCTTCAATAAAACGCATTTTCTTGTTTTGCAGCACAGCATCATATGTTGTGTCAATCTTGAATGGCGATTGCGTATATTTCATCTCACAAAGGTTGATTACCCCATCGTTTCGGTCTATCAGCAAATCAATTTGAGCTCCACTTTGCTCTCCATTCCCCTCAATCCACCAGGCATATTCACTACTGATGATACCAGCCACACCCAACTTGGCCTTAATCTGTCGGCTATGCAACAAACAGACGCGTTCAAATGCCAGTCCGCACCAATTGAAATAGGCCGGAGAATCAAGACTCTTACTCCAGAAATGTTCGTCATTGACCAAGTTGTCGCGCACAAACTTAAAATAAAACAGCGTATAGGCATCGACAAGCTGGAACAAGGCTCCTTTGCTCTTCTTTCCGATAGCGTTGTATTTACGGATAAAACCGCAGTTTTCAAGATCCTCAAGCATGTCGCTTAGCTTGCCGTTATCCATCAATCCTGTCCCGGCAACGATTTCAGCACGGGTCATGCCCGCTTTCTTCTTTCCAAGTGCCTCGATGATGGCGAGATATTTATCTGGATGTTTGAAAAGCGAGGCATACAACTCATCGTATTCTTCCCTCAGTTCCCCGTCTCTGGAAAAGAAGAGATTGTCTATATTCAAGGCTAGGCTCTTCGACTTATCCAACAACGACCAATAGTAGGCCACGCCACCCAGTGCCATATAGCCCTCCATGAGCTGCTTTCTATTCATTCCCAGTCTTCGCTGACGGGCGTATAACTCGCACTCGTGCAAAGTGAAGGGTTGCAAATGAATTCTGTAGGTCAGGCGGTTATGCAGTCCTTTCTTGTTTTTCAACAGTTTTTTGATAATCCACGACGTGGCAGAGCCGCAGGCAATGAGCACCACATCCTTTCGGGCAGAGGCGAAGCCGTTCCAGAAGTGTTCCAACGCGGACAGGAAGCTCGACCTTGGCGCGTCCATCCAAGGCATTTCATCAATGAACACCACTTTCCGCTTTTCTTTCGACCGCTCTATCAGTTCTTCCAACATGTCAAAAGCCTCCAGCCAGTTGGCAGGCAACGGTGCTTTCTCATACCCTTGTCTGCGCAAGGAAGATTGGAAGTTTTGCAATTGTTCTCGGGTGTTCTTTTTCGCCAATCCAGTATGTGCAAACGTGAATTTGTAATTGAACTGTTCCCTGATGAGAAAGGTTTTTCCGACGCGGCGGCGACCATAAACCACCACAAACTCAGAGTATTCCGACTCAAATGCTTCACGCAGTTTCCGCTGCTCTTCTTTTCTTCCTATCAGCATATAGTAAGTGTTTTTGAGACTACAAAGATAGTTTTTTTTCTGTCAGAAACCAGCGAAATCTGTCTTTTTTTTCGACATTTCGCTGGTTTCTGACAGAAAAACAAGAGATGTTATAGAAAAAGAGTCAAGTTGTGGCAGTTCGGTTTCCATCGCCATGCTCTTCAATTTCTTCCAGCATTATTCGGCGGAAGTGACAGCGGCATTGAAAGAGCGGATGGGGGAAGAATGATTACATTTTGTGTCAGGAACCAGTGAAATCTGTCTTCTTTTTCGGGATTTCGCTGGGTTTTGACAGGGAATGGAGGAGAATCCCTACTCCAAGAAATAGAGATTAGGGAACTTACCTTACCCTTCAATTCCATGGTAAAAACAACGATATTTCATGCCAGGCATTTTATTCACCCATCATGTCTAAAGCGATTATAACCAAAAAAAAATTATTGGTGTCCGCTAAAACTATAGGGAGGTGAAAAAAACAGGCTGAAAACTCCGAGGAGGTTCCAGCCTTTTTCGTTACCTTTGTTTCTGCTACAAAACAGGAATAACGATGGGCAAAGGTACGCATTTTATCGGACAGCCGATGTTTGGTCAGCTGATTTCTTTGATTGACAAGTCAAAAGTTCTCGGATTCAGCCGCGAGAAGGGCGGGGAGAGGTACGTGAAGCACTTCGACGCATGGCAGCACCTGGTGGTCATGCTCTATGCGGTCATCAAGCGCTTCGACTCCCTGCGTGAGATCACGGACTCCATGTTCCCCGAGGCTCGCAAGCTGTCGCATCTGGGGATAGGCATGATGCCCAGGCGTTCGACGCTCTCGGATGCCAACGCCAGGAGGCCCCAAGACGTCTTCGAGTCGACCTACCGCGACTTGTACGCCACCTACAAGGGCGAGCTTTCCTCGGACAGCCGAAAGCGGCAGGTGCCGAAGTGGCAGGGCCGCCTCCAGATCATAGACTCCACAACCATCACGCTTTTCTCCAACCTGCTTTTCAAGGGCGTGGGGCGGCATCCGAAAACGGGCAGGAAGAAAGGCGGCATAAAGGTCCACGCCAACATACACGCCAACGAGGGGGTGCCGTCGGACATCCGCTTCACGTCGGCGGCCACCAACGACAGCTTCATGCTTGTCCCGTCCAACTATGCGCCGGGGGACATCCTGGCCATCGACAGGGCGTACATCGACTACGCCAAGTTCGAGGAGCTCACGAAACGGGGCGTGACCTACGTCACGAAGATGAAGAAAAGCCTCGTGTACACCGTCGAGAGCGACAGGATGTACATGTCCCCGGCGGGACTGATGGAGTACAGGGAACAGCATGTGACCTTCACGAAGCATGTCAAGGACGGCGAGGACATAGTCCACCATGCGCGGATTGTCACCTACGTCGACATCAAGAAGACAAGGTTGAGACTCGTGTCGCTCCTGACCAACGACATGGAGATGGGTGTGGAGGACATTGTGGCGGTTTACCGCAAGAGATGGGAGATAGAGCTGCTGTTCAAACAGCTCAAGCAGAACTTCCCACTGCGATACTTCTACGGCGAGAGCGCCAACGCCATCAAGATACAGATATGGGTCACGCTGATAGCCAACCTGCTGCTCATGGTCATACAGAAGCGCATCAAGCGCACGTGGAGCTTCTCCGGACTGGCCACCATGTTCAGGATCATGCTCATGTACTATGTCAACTGCTACACCTTCTTCGAAGAGCCGGAAAAGGACTGGCTGGCGATACTCAAGACAACGGATCCATCACCCCCAGAGCCGACCCTGTTTGACTGAGGGGAGGGCTTACTTTTCCAAGCAACCTTCCTCATCGCCTATTTATTGGCTTTCCGAACACGTCATCTAATGCTCTTTTACTTTTAGCGGACAGCAATATATCTAAAATGGATAATTCAGGAGAAAAATGGATGGAATGGATATGGAAAAACGAAAACCGGGAGAAGAAGCACCTTCCTCTTCCCAATTCAATTAGCAATAGATCTGCATCCCGATCAGTAACTGCGGCATGGCATTGAGGGAGGCACCGTGTTCTCCAAAAGCCGATTCACTACCTCCCGTACACTCCTCTTCTTGTCGCATTGCGTCTTCAGATAAGCAGACCTTCGTTCCAAATACACCCTCTTGTTCACTTCCAGCATCATGGACTGATAAGTGAACGTGCAAGTTGGTGCCTCGGAATTGCTATACGGATAGTTGATGCCCACGGAATAGCCGTTGTCCTCGAAGAGGTTCACAACATATTCCAGCAACTCTTTGCCCGGCTTAGACCAATCCTCATTGAACCCGATGCAGATGTCAACGTCGCCCATGTCCTCTGGGAATGAATGACAGTCCAGCAGCAGCGCACCCTCGCACAGGTTGTCCCTTAACTTTTGCTGGTGGCTGTCCCACAACTGCAGTAGCTCCGCCTCATGTCGCTTGGGCACTTGCCGCCTGTAGCCGTCGAAATGTCGATAAATGATGCCTTGCCCAATGTCCTCCATCGGGTCATCCCAAAGTCGTTCCGCATCCACGATGAATCTCGAAAACGGGAAGCGCACCGTCCTGATGTTGGGATGTCTGAACCCGTGGAAGAGATAGTCCGTGTGCCAGTCGGTCAGCCGGAACACCACGTCGTTGATGAAACGTTCGTCAATCCGCCATCCGCTCAGCTTGTCGTCATACAAGCCCTCGATGGAGGCATGAGGCTCATTCAATACAATTCTGTTGTAGTGCATAAGTTATCATTTTAGTTAGTTCTTAACTCACATCGTTTTACCACCGTGGTATAACTCGGTACTCGGTTGGTGTGCCTTTGGGCACTCTTGATGTCTTTATTTCGGCTGCAAAGATAAGCTTTTCTCTGTCTCGCTCATCATTATCTCATGCGCTTCCTCCTTATTTTGTTACCTCAAAAACAGTTTGTTGAACAACATATTGTTATTCCTTGTATTCGTTGCAAATGCAGTCAATCAACAAGTCGTGCTGGAAAACTGCTTACAGCCCGTTAATCTTTCAAACACCCAATTGGCACAACAAGCACTCCGTCTTCAGGGCGTTTGTAAGCATAGTCTCCAATGCCTGTCAACACCATCAGAAACGAGGGCTTTTTCATTTTGGTGGTATCTATTTTGTCCGAAAGCGATTTTAGGTTTGCAGCACCACTGTTGATAAGGTCGGCTCCACCTATCTTGATTTCAATCAGACCGTATGAGCCATTGCGTAGATGCACCACGGCATCACACTCCAGATTGTTCTTGTCACGGTAATGGTATACTTTCCCGTCAAGCGACTCCGCATAGACTCGCAAATCCCTCACCGCCAGGGTCTCGAAAATAAGGCCAAAAGTCTCCATGTCGTTAATCAAATCCTTGGGACCCATGCCCAGAGCAGCAGTGGCAATAGACGGGTCGATGAAATAACGGGTGTCAGACGTCCTGATGGCCGTCTTACTCCGCAAGTTTGGGTTCCATGCCACCGAGTCTTCGATGACAAATATCTCCTTTAGGGCCTTCACATAGCTATAGACGGTATTCTCCGACATTTGCTCGTCACCATTCGTCTTGATGTCGGCCAAAATGGTTCCTGCCGTTGCCTGGCTGGCTTGGTTTCGGGCATACGATCGCATAATACGCTTGGCCAGCTCCTCATCCCTTTCCACATCATCAACCCTCTTGATATCGTTACTGACAACAGCGTCGAAATAATTGAACGCCTGCGCCAGTGCGGCTTTTTCGCTCTTTTTCAGCACGGCCTTCGGCCACCCCCCACGACAGGTTAGATATGCGAGCCTTTCAAGGTCAATATGGCTTTCCCCGTCGATTGAATCCGCATTCTCAAATAGTTTTCCGAGGCTTACCATACCCGTCGAATCTTCCGACTCCCACAAAGTCATCGTACGTAGCTTCAAGCGGGAGATTCTTCCCGTACCGGAATGGTGGATCTGCTCCTCCTCAATCAGATTCCCATCCGCATCCTTTTTCGGTTTAGGCGGAACGGCAGAGCCAGTAAGGATGAACTGTCCGTCGTCGTCACGCTTATCCACCTCGTTTCTTACTGCATCCCAAAACTGGGGCGCAATCTGCCATTCGTCAATCAGTCTGGGAGTGGCACCGGCAAGAAGCCGCGAAATGTTTGTGCGCGCAAGGGCCAAATTCTGGCTAAGCGTATCGGGGTCGGCCATCGACAGAATGCTACCAGCCTGTTGCTTAGCCAAGGTGGTTTTGCCACAATACTTTGGTCCCTCTATCAAAACCGCCCCCGATGACTCCAACTGGTCGGTAAGCATTTGGTCTGCAATACGTTTTTTGTATTCTTTCATAATTGCGCGTTTTTTTATCGCGGCAAAGATACGACTTTTTTCTGACAATCAACTAATTCAATAAATTTTGATGTGGCAGTTGGCCGATTTTTGGTGTGGCAGTTGGCCGATTTTTGGTGTGGAAGTTGGCCGATTTTTGGTGTGGCAGTTGGCTGATTTTTGGTGTGGCAGTTGGCCTGCAAAATCTTTCCATCCTTTGATGTCGTAAACATTACAAAAAAGCATTGTTTTTAGCCAAAACTCTGAATTTTTTAGAGTTTTAAGTGTCCATGCCCACAGCATCAATAGTGCTGTCACAGTCCACGTCGACCCATTGTGGTGTCCACCACTCCGTGCATTTCCTGCGCCGCTATTGCAGCTTGAAGAACACCGGTATCTGGTAACTCACACGAACAGCCTTGCCGCGTTGCTTGCCAGGCTTCCACTTGGGCAGTGACTTGATGACGCGCATGGCTTCTTCGTCGCAGCCACCGCCGATGCCACGGAGCAGCTTCACGTTGGAGACGCTGCCGTCGGGCTCGATGACGAAGCCGACGAACACACGGCCCTGGATACCAGTCTCACGGGCAATCTGAGGATACTTGATGTTATTGGCGATGTATTCCATCAGTTTAGCCTCACCACCAGGGAAAGAAGGCATCTCTTCCACGATTTGAAAGATTTCACCTTCAAAAACTTCACTTTTTTCTTCCTTAGGTTGCTCTGCCTTTTGATTGCTGGTGGTTTGTTGGGTTGTGGTTTGAGGAGCAGCGCTTTTGCTGGCTTCTTTGAAAACCTCCGTCGGGGTGAATTGGACATGTTGCTCATAGACATACCCGACGACACCATTGCAATCGATCTTTTTCCATTCGCCTTCCGTACCTAACAATACGGCACCTTCGGGACCGTTGCGTAGCACTCCTACGACTTTAGCTTTACTGTTGGGTTCCTGACGGATGTTGACAAAACCGTCGTAGGCATTGGAATAGATTTTCTGGCCTGTGGAAACGGACTGGGCTGGGGCAGAAGATGACTGGGTAAGGGCGAGACGGAAGCCCCACTTGGGTTGGTATTCATCAGGCTTCTTGCCGGCGCGGAAAGAGACACGGCAGTCCCCTGTGCGGCTGCACCAGCAACCGCCACGCAGCACGCGGTTCGAGTTGCTGCCACCTTCATGCCTCGGGTTGTTTTCCGAGCCACTATTGTATGTGTACCATTCATCACCACACCATTCCCATACGTTGCCGCTCATGTCGTAAAGGCCCAACTCATTTGGCAACTTGCCTTTGACATCCCGTGTTCTGCCGTTGTTGTTGGATATCCTGTCCCAATCCCAATTGTCATCGGTGCCGTTTAAGTAATTGTCACCAGAGTTTTTCCAATACCAAGACACATTGTCATTGTCGTTGCTTCCCGAATAAGTGTAGCCGTTGCTGCGATTGCCGCCACGTGCTGCAAACTCCCACTCGGCCTCGGTAGGCAGACGGAAGTATTGGCCTGTCAGACGATTCAGCTTGGGCAGAAACTCGTTGACAATGTCGTTATAGCTCACGTTTTCCACGGGCAGGTTGTCGCCTTTGTATCTGCTTGAATTACTGCCCATCACCGCATTCCACAAGGCTTGTGTAACCTCGGTCTCGCCAATGCAGAAAGAACCGACTTTCACGCTGTGGGCGGGTCGCTCCCATTTGGAATCGGTGTCGTCCCTACCCATCCGGAAAGTGCCGCCCTCGACTTCCTTCATCACAAAGGAAACACCATTGACGGTGTATTTGTAGCCAGTACCGACCTGCTCAACGCTGTTGCTGATGGCGTTGTCGTTGTACTGGCTACTGTTGTCGTTCAAGTTGCTGTCGTCTTGGTTGCTACCGGAATTGTGCTCGTCTGGTGTCGCAACGCTTTCAACAGTTTCGGTTGCCAATTGGGACTCAGAGGAGTTGTTCCTTACATTATTGAGGGTTAAGATCAACGCGATAATGATACCGATAAGTACGGCGGCTCCAGCGGCAACCAGCACAATCCACAAAGGTTTCTTGGAATGCTTGATTTGATAACCGCAAAATTCACAAAACGCGCTGGAGTCGTCAATTTGTCTTTTACAATTTGGGCACTTTTTCATAATTGGTTTGGTTGGTTATGCCATTATTACGATGCAAAAATAATAAAATGTATCCTATAAACCACTTGAGAACAGAGTTTTTGAGCAGATTCTTGGGTTATTTGTTCTCATAACACCGCTAAATACTCCAATAGCCCTTTGCACCCCTCCAACACATCCACCCAAGTGGCCTCGAAGTCGCCTGTATACCAGGGGTCGGCGACATCACCGGGACGATGGGTATAATCCATCAACAGGCTGATTTTGTGTTCAGTATCCTCTCCGAACATCCGCTTCAGGTTGCGGAGGTTATTACGGTCCATGGCGATGATATGGTTGTAATAGGTGTAGTCCTGCCGTGTCATTTGTCGGGCGGTCTTGCCCTCGCAGCCGATGCCGTGTTCGGCCAATTTGCGCCGCGCTGGCGGATAGACAGGATTGCCAATCTCTTCGGTGGAAGTGGCGGCCGAGGCGATTTCGAACTGTTCGCTCAAACCCGCTTCTTCGACGAGATGTTTCATCACAAACTCGGCCATGGGACTGCGGCAGATGTTGCCGTGACAGATGAAGAGAAGTTTTATCATGTTGAAATGTTATTTTGACACGGGACTTCGGGACGCGGGACACGGGACGTCTCGTGTCTCGCAGTCTCGCGTCTCGTGTCTTATTTGTTTAGAAACTCATTAATCACCACCGAGGCACAAAAGAGGCCGAAGGTGGCAGGCATATAAGAGATGGTGCCCACGTTGGAGACTTTGTTTTGTTCGTTCACGTCATCAGTGGTGACGGCGGAGGCATCCACAGGCTCAGGCGAATAGACCGCCGTGATGCCATCAAAGACACCTAAACGATGCAGGCGCTTGCGGATATAAAACGCCAAACGGCAGTGGTTCGACTTGGAGATGTCGCAGATCTCCACTCGCTCGGGATGGAACTTGCCGCCTGCACCCATGCTGCTCACGATGCGCTGGTTGTTTTGCTTGGCGTAGTAGAGCAGAAACACCTTGGGCGCCACCGTGTCGATGGCATCCACCACATAATCAAAGGGCTGCGCCATCAGGTCGATGATGGCTTGGTCTTTCAGGTATTGGTTGAGGACGGTCAGCTCAATCTCGGGGTTGATGTCGCGCAGACGCTCGGCCATCACCTCGGCCTTCGGGCGACCAAGGGTGCTTTGCAGTGCTAACAATTGTCGGTTGCGGTTGGTCACATTCACCACATCGCCGTCCACGAGGGTCATGCGGCCGATGCCGGCACGGGCCAACTGCTCGGCGGCGTAGGCACCTACGCCACCCAAGCCCACCACAAGCACGTGTTTGGATTTCAGTATGTTGATGCCTTCATCGCCGATTAATAGGCGGGTTCTGTCTCTCCAGTCTTCCATAGTGTGTTCCTTGTTGTCGCTTTGCGTCATTGCGAGGAGGAACGACGAAGCAATCCAGGGGAACCAATCGGTTTTCTGGATTGCTTCGCTTCGCTCGCAATGACGCGAAGCGTGTCATACAAACAATCGTGCAAAATTAGCAAATAATCGTCTTTGCAAAACAGCAATGTCAATGTCTAGTAATTTCGCTGCCTCGTCGTAAATCGTTTCAATTTCCACTTTTGCCATATCGGTTTCAAGAAAGAGATAATCCAAGTCAATGAATCTGAAAGAATTATAAATCTTTCGCTCAAGATGAAGCAGGCTTTCACCCACCGAAAGATAAATCCCTTGGCCATTCAATTGCTTCACGTCTTGCTCCGTTCCGCTGAAGCCGTGAAGTATCCAAGGCTGCTGCGCTTTGTGTTTCTTCCGCAAGGCGATGATTTCGTTGTGGCTCCTCACATCGTGCAGAATCATAGGCTTTAGCAAAGCTTCCGAAAGCTCGATTTGTCGCTCAAAAAGTCCTATTTGCTGCTCATAAGTCGCCTTGTGCACCTTATCCAAACCTGCTTCGCCGAGGGCAAGGACATTTGGTGATTTCAGCCTTTCTTCTAACTTTTTGAGTGATGTTTCCATTTGAAAAACATCCTTATCCGCTTCCCATGGATGAATGCCATAGCTGTAATAGCCTTGCTCGCGACAAGTTTGGTTAAGGTCCAAGTTTACGATTTCTATCAAATCGTCGCCGGATTTTGCCGTATGCGTGTGTATGTCAACAAAAGACGGGTTCATCAGGACGCAAAAGTAGCAAATTTCCCATAAAGTGCTCAA